>JBBRUA010000089.1:0-10382 GCA_038248245.1 Pyrinomonadales bacterium
CTTTTTTTGCGTTATCGAGCGAACCGGTTTCAAACGCGACCATTCCACCGAATCCGGACTGCTGACGTTTTGCCAGTTCGTGCTGCGGATGCGAGGCGAGGCCGGGATAATAGACCTTTTCGACCTTTGGATGCTCGGCCAAAAAACTCGCGACTATCCGGCCGTTCTTATCGTGTGCCTCCATTCGAACCGCCAGTGTTTTCGTTCCGCGAAGCACCAAAAACGAGTCGAACGGCGACAAAATTGCACCGATCCCGTTCTGCACGAAGCCGATCCACTCGGCATCTTTTTCATCATTCAAAGCGACGAATCCGCCGACGCTGTCGGAGTGTCCGTTGAGATATTTCGTCGTCGAATGAACGACGATAACGCAGCCGAACTCGATCGGACGCTGAAAATACGGCGACATGAACGTGTTGTCGCAGACGACCTTGGCTCCGTGAGCGTGGGCAAGATCGGACACTGCCTGCAGGTCGGTGACGGACATGACCGGATTGGTCGGCGTCTCGACGAAGACCATTTTTGTGTTCGGCTTGAACGCGCTTTCAAGATTCGCTATGTCGGTCGTGTCAGCGAGGTCGAATTCGACTCCGTAATTTGTCAGGATCTTGCTGAATAAACGAAACGTACCACCGTACGTATTATCACCGAGAATGACGTGCTCGCCCGACTTTACCAGCTTGAGAACGGTGTCGATGGCCGACATTCCGGATGCAAATGCAAAACCAAACTTGGCACCTTCGAGAGCGGCAATATTCGTCTCGAGAGCGGTGCGGGTCGGGTTTTGGGTGCGGGCGTATTCGTAACCGCCGGTCGGTTTTCCGAATGCTTCTTGCTTGTAGGTGGACGTTTGATAGATCGGCACGCTGACCGCTCCGGTCACCGGATCCGGTTCGTTGCCCGCGTGGATGGCGACAGTCGAAAATCCCATAATAAAACCTGTTTGAAATGCCGTCTATTTGCGGCAAAAATCAGCGCAGTTAAACCGATTAAAAGGGTGGTTTAACGAGGCTTTATGGTAACTTGGCGGTTTGAGAAAAGCAAACAGTTCGGCGGTGAAACGCGGCTCTCAGGCCGCCCCAAATCGTGATGCAACGCCGGTTCTTTGCTCGTATTCGCCGATATCCGGTTCGAATTCGAGCGTCAGGGCAATATCGTCGAGGCCTTTGAGCAGACACTGGCGGCGGAATTCGTCGAGGTCGAAACCCGCGATAACGCCGTCGGCATCGGAAACGACCTTATTAATAAGATCGATGGTCAGGCGATAGTTGTCGGCGGCCTGAGCTTTGGCGGCGATCGCGGCGACGATCGATTCGTCGAGAACGACCGGTAAAAGTCCGTTCTTGAGACTGTTATTGAAAAATATATCGCCGAAGCCCGGAGCGATGACCGCCTGGAAGCCGTAGTCGAGCAAGGCCCACGGAGCGTGTTCGCGTGAGGAACCACAACCGAAATTCGGCCCCGCAACAAGTACCGACGCCCCCGAGTATTTCGGATCGTTCAAAACAAAGTCGGCCTTCGGCGAACCGTCCGTATTCAGCCGCCAGTCATTGAACAAAAACTGCCCAAACCCGGTCCGCTCAATACGTGTCAGGAACTGCTTCGGAATGATCTGGTCAGTGTCGATATTCTGCTGAAACAGCGGAGCGACGAGACCCTTGAATGTCGTAATTTTGTCCATAAATGGTTTGTCGCAGAATTCCGGATTATTTGCCGCAGATTAGCGCGGATGACGCAGATTAAATCCGATAAATTACGACTCCTATATCCGCGTCATCCGCGCTAATCTGCGGCAAACTTCTTTTCTAATCCTTAAAATCCCAATAGCGGACATCGACGAAATGTCCGGCGATCGCCGCTGCGGCAGCCATTGAGGGCGAGACGAGATGTGTGCGGCCGCCGCGGCCCTGACGGCCTTCGAAATTGCGGTTGCTGGTCGATGCACAGCGTTCGCCTTCTTTTAGAATGTCCTCGTTCATCGCGAGACACATTGAACATCCGGCATCGCGCCATTCGAAACCCGCGTCGGTAAAGATCTTCGCCAAACCTTCTTCCTCGGCCTGCTTTTTTATCAGCATCGATCCGGGAACGACCATTGCGTTCACGCGTCCGCTGACGCTGTGGCCTTTGGCGACCTTGGCGGCTTCGCGAAGGTCCTCGATCCGTGAGTTTGTACACGAACCGATGAACGCCCGGTCGATTTTAACCTGATCGATGCGGGTCGCGGGTTCGAGGTCCATGTATTTATAGGCTCGCTCAAATGATTTGAGTTCATTTTCATCGCGGGCGTCGCCGAGTTCCGGTACGGATTCGGTCACCTTAACAGACATATCGGGCGACGTTCCCCAGGTTATAAATGGTTCGAGCGTCGATGCGTCAATATCCAAAACCTTGTCGAATTTTGCGCCTTCGTCGCTCGGCAGCGTTCGCCAGGTTTCGACGAGGCGTTCCCGATCGTCGCCTTTCGGTGCGAAGGTTTTGCCGGTCAGATAATTGAATGTTGTCTCATCCGGCGCGATCAAACCCGCCTTCGCTCCGCCCTCGATGCTCATGTTGCATACGGTCATCCGGCCTTCCATCGACAAATTTCGGATCGCCGAACCCGCGTATTCAATGACATGGTGCGTCGCACCGCCGGTGCCGATCTGATTGATGATGCCAAGGATCAGATCTTTTGCGGTGACGCCGAAAGGCAGATCGCCTTCGACATTGATGCGAAAATTCTTCGATTTGTCCTGCTGCAAGCACTGCGTCGCAAAGACGTGTTCGACCTCGCTCGTGCCGATCCCGAACGCTAACGCTCCGAAAGCTCCATGCGTCGAGGTATGCGAATCGCCGCAGACGATCGTCATTCCCGGCTGCGTCAAACCCTGTTCCGGGCCGAAAACATGAATAATTCCCTGCTCGATGCGGTCGAGATCGTAGAGTTTTATGCCGAATTCGTTGCAATTATCACGCAGTGTTCTGACCTGTTGAGCGGCGATCGGGTCGTTGAAAGGTAGGTTGCGACCGATCGTCGGAATGGCGTGATCGAGCGTTCCAAACGTGAGCTCCGGTCGCCGCACGCGTCGTCCGGCGAGCCGCAATCCCTGAAATGCCTGCGGCGTCGTCACTTCGTGGATAAGATGCAGGTCGATGTAGATCAGCGACGGACTGCCCTCGGCCTGATGCACGAGATGCTTCTCCCATATCTTGTCGTAGAGTGTTTTCATCTAAAAACTAGACCGCGTGGAACGCATTGTTGACGTTTGCAAATTCGATTGCGCGGTGAGCGACCATCGAGCCCATTTCCTCGGTCGAACTTATCATTGTCGAACCCGCCTCGGCAATATCCGCGGTGCGGTGACCTTTGTCGAGCACCCAATTTATCGCATTCTCGATCGAGGCGGCAGCTTTTTCGTTTTTCGCCGTATATCTCAGCAGCAGCGCCGCCGAGGCGATCGCACCGAGCGGATTGGCGATGTTTTTGCCGGCGATCTCAGGTGCCGAGCCGTGTACCGGCTCGAAAAGATCGACGCTGCCGCCGATCGTCGCCGACGCCAGCATTCCTAGCGAACCCGTGAGAACAGCGGCTTCGTCGGACAGAATGTCACCAAATAGATTCTCCGTGAGTATAACGTCGAACATCGTCGGATTCGTCACCAAATGCATCGCACAGGCGTCGACAAATAGATGATCAAGCGTCACATCCGGATAATCCGCTGCAACGCGCGTCACTGTTTGGCGCCAGAGCCTTGATGTTTCGAGGACATTCGCCTTATCGACCGAGGTCAGTTTCTTCCGGCGGCCCTGAGCTGACTTGAACGCAACGTGAGCGACCCGCTCGACCTCGGCGACCGAGTATCGCATTGTGTTAAATGCATCCGTGTCGTTGGCCAAAAATCCACGCGGTTCACCAAAATATAGTCCGCCGAGCAATTCGCGGACAATGAGCAGATCGGTACCCGCAAATATCTCGGGCCGCAGCGGTGACGAGCCGATCAGTGCCGGAACGGCCGCCGCCGGTCGCAGATTGGCGAAGCCGCCGAGAGCCTTTCGCAGTTTGAGAAGCCCGATCTCGGGCCGATCCTGCGGCAGCAAATGATCGAAGTCCGGTGAGCCGACCGCACCTAATAGAACGGCGTCGCTCGCGACGCAAGCGGCCTCGGTCTCAGGCGGAAACGGGTTACCGGTCGCCCGAATCGCGACACCGCCGATCAGATGTTGTTCGGTTTCGAGCGGGATGTCGAATCCCGCAGCAACCTCGCTGAGCACCTTGATCGCCTGACGGCATACTTCCACACCGATGCCGTCACCGGGCAAAATTGTGATCTTCATAAATGTTTAAACCGAAGAAATTAACGCAAAGACGCGACAGGCGATTTCAAAACTTTGCGTCTTTGCGTTAAAAACCCCTAAATCTTACGCCGCAAGAGCCACCGGCACTCTCGCCGGTGTGAGTGCGAGCAGGTCTTGATCGTAAACGTTCTTTTTACGGTCGGCAAGTGCGATGAAACGCGGGTAGATCTCGGCGATCTGCCGGTCGTCGAATGAGAAGCCGAGCTCTTCGTAGCGAGAGATCAATGCGTGACGGCCGGAATGTTTGCCGAGCACAATGTTATTTTTCGGCACGCCGACCGACTCAGGCGTCATTATCTCGTAGCACAATGGATTGCTCAAAACTCCGTGCTGATGAATGCCGGCCTCGTGAGCAAAGGCGTTGCGGCCGACGATCGCTTTATTCGGCTGGACGCCAAATCCGACGATCGACGAAAGCAGTTGGCTTGCCGGATAAAGCTGCGTTTGATCGATATTGTGTTCGTACGGCATTTTGTCAGCTCGCACCGTCATCGCCATGACGAGTTCCTCGAGTGAAGCGTTTCCGGCTCTTTCACCGATACCATTGACCGTGCATTCGACCTGCGTCGCTCCGGCCTCGATCGCGGCCAGGCTGTTGGCGACCGCCAGACCGAGATCGTTATGACAGTGAACGCTGATCGTTACGTCGTCTCGATCGCCGACCACACGTTCTTTTACGATTCGGATCAGGCTCGCATACTCAGTCGGCAGCGTATATCCGACCGTGTCCGGCACGTTCAGAACGGTCGCACCGGCGGCCATCGCCGTTTCGAATACCTGACACAGGAAATCTATATCGCTGCGGGTCGCGTCTTCCGCCGAAAATTCGACATCATCGACGCATTCGCGTGCGATGGTGACAGCCTTGTGAGCCATTTCGAGAACTTCGTCACGCGATTTTTTAAGTTTGTACTGAAGATGAATATCAGAGGTCGCAACAAACGTGTGGATCCGCGAACGCTTGGCTCCCTTGAGCGCCTCGGCGGCTCGGTAAATATCCGACGGAACCGTCCGGCACAGACCGGCGATGGTCGTTTCTCGGCACTCGGCGGCGACAGCGACGACGGAATTAAAATCGCCTTCGGAAGCGAACGGGAAACCGGCTTCGATGATATCAACGCCAAGTTTTTCGAGCTGGCGGGCCATCGAGATCTTTTCCTCAAGGTACATCGAACAGCCGGGCGATTGCTCGCCGTCTCGCAAGGTCGTGTCGAAAATCCGAAGTCTGTTGTTTTTCATATCTTTTGTACTCGCGGATCTGGACGAAATGGGCCGCGATAAACTGAGTCCGCCTCTCAATATCCGAATGTTATCGCTACGGAAGCGAATAAGTCAATGTTATGTACCCTTACTTTGAATAATGTTTAGTTATGAATGTATAATGGTTATAGGAGTATAATCAATGTAATATAGTAAAGAGATTTACATTAGCCTTTTCGTGGAACGTTGACATGGACATTAACCAACTCGAAGTACTCGTCACCGTGGCTCGTGAACGTAGCTTTTCGCGGGCGGCTGAGGTTTTGAACCGGACGCAGCCGGCGATAAGTCAGGCGATACGGCGGCTCGAGAAGGAGATCGGCGAAACGCTGTTTGACCGATCATCGAAAGATGGAACGCTGACCTTTGCCGGCGAGATACTGCTCGACCACGCCCGCCAGATGCTCAACCTGAGGCACACCGCTCAGACCGCTCTTCGCGAAATGCGAGGCCTGCACCGCGGCAAGGTAACCATCAGCGCTAACGAACATACCGTTTTTTATCTTTTGCCGATTATTCAGGAATTTCAGTCCCAACACCCGAATATCAAGGTCGAGGTCCAACGCGGTGTCGCCAGCCGCATCCCGAAGCAGATCACTGCCCGCGAGGTCGAGCTCGGCGTTATTTCTTTCACGCCGAACGACAACAGCGTCCGAGCCGTCAGCGTCGGTACGGACGAGCTCGTACTAGTAGTTTCGCCGTCGCACCGTCTCGCCAAGAACGCCAGCGTCTCGGTCAAAGACCTTGGCAACGAAGCGTTCATCGCTCACAACGCGGTTTCGCCATACCGCGAGAAAGTGATCGAAACCTTCGAAAAATATAAGACGACGCTCAACATCGAGGTCGAGCTTCCCTCGCTTGAGGCAATAAAACGTCTCGTCGAACGCGGTGTCGGCGTTGCACTCGTGCCGAAGCTGACGGCTCAAAGCGAGATCGAGAGCGGCCACCTCGTCGCGTTGACTGTGAACGAGATGAAACTTGAGCGTAAATTGAACATCATTTACCGGCGAAACTCGACACTTTCGCACGCCGCCGAGGCGTTTTTGAAGATCGCCAAAGAGCTCGGGAAGACAAAGAGCGAATAATTTCTCAATACGGCAAGATTTTTCTGTTTATTGGCGTAAGTTTACGCTAGAATGTCATACAAGTTACCGCCGCTCGCGTAGCTTGAGACGAAAACAAATACAATTCGAACGTGGTAGATAATAATGGCTGAAAATAAATTCGGTGAAGCGATATCACCATCCGAACGTCGGGATTCCGACCGAAAAAAATTGATAGTTGATGTCCGTTACGAGGGCGGCGACGGAACCGGCATCGCCAATACGCGAGACATCGGCGTTGGCGGTCTATACATGACGACCGGTGCACCGCTCGAGATAGGAACTCTGATCGTAATGAGCGTAAATGTCACCGGACGCCCGATGAAGCTAAATGGCGTCGTCGTTTACACCGATCCCGGACAGGGTGTCGGCGTGCGCTTCAAAGATATTTCCGACGAAGACCTTAACTACATTAAAGGCGAAATGGAGCTGTCGTAGAGACAAAAATTATGTTCGACCAATTTACGCTCGGTATTGAAGAAGAATTTCAGATCGTTGACCCGGTTTCGCGAGAACTAAAATCGCACGTTTCCGAGATCCTCGAGGAAGGCAAACTCCTTCTGGGCGAAAAGATAAAGCCTGAGATGATCCAGTCGATGATCGAGGTCGGCACCGGCGTTTGTGCGAACATTCAGGAAGCACGCGAAGATCTGACCAAATTACGCTGCATTATTTCCACCCTCGCCCGTAAAAAGAACATGGCGATCGTCGCCGCCTCAACGCACCCGTTCTCGAAATGGTCCGAGCAGGAGATCTACGACGGCGATCGATATAAACTGCTGGTCGACGAACTGCAGATGGTCGCTCGCAGCCTTTTGATCTTTGGATTACACGTCCACGTCGGCATTCCTGATCTCGAAAAACGTATCCAGGTAATGAACGCCGCGAGATATTTCTTACCGCATATTCTCGCACTGACGACTTCCTCACCGTTCTGGCTAGGTTTTAATACCGGGCTCAAATCGTACCGCTCCGAGGTTTTTAAGAAATTCCCGCGTACCGAGATCCCGGACCACTTCGAGTCTTATCAGCAATTCCAGGCTTATGTCGATCTGCTCGTGAAGATGAATTGTATGCAGAACGGCTCGAAGATCTGGTGGGACGTACGGCCGCACCACCTCTTCCCAACGCTCGAATTTCGCATCTGCGACATCCCGACCCGCGTTGACGACACGATCGCGATCGCGGCGCTGTTTCAGGCGATCGTCGCGAAACTGATGGTGCTGAACGAAGGCAATGTCGGATTCCGCATCTATCATCGCCGTTTGATCCTCGAAAACAAATGGCGCGCCATCCGCTACGGCCTCGACGGCATGATGCTCGATCTCGGCAAACAAAAAGAGGTCCCGGCAAAGGATCTGATCCGCGAACTGCTAGATTTCGTCAACGACGTCGTCGACCCGCTAGATTCACGCAAAGAGATCGAACACATCCACACCATCCTCGATCGCGGCACATCCGCCGACGAACAGCTCCGCGTTTTCGAAGAAACCGGTGGAGATTACAACGCAGTCGTCGATATGCTGATGGTAAATACGCTCGAGAATGTACCGGAGAATTGTTTTGATTAGTTAACTGGCTTTGACGGTTTGGGGAAATATTTTACATCGGCGAAGTCAGCAAAATCGATGTCTTGCGTCCACAAAGTAGCATTGTGTCTAAGCGCGGTCGCGTAAATGATGCTGTCTGCAAGGGGAAGCTTGTGGCGAGACGCTTCGAGCAACAGAGGCATATCTATGTCGATCACTGTGCCCGTCATCATTGCTCCGACTGCCGCAACCGCGTCATTTTCGTCACGCTCCCGCAGAAATTTCTTGAAAACCTCGTAAATAGAGATCGTCGAGACAATGAGCGATTCGCGATCCTCGATCGCAGGCGCAAACAACTGTGCCCTTTCGCTTCCGGCAAAATATTCCATCCAGCCCGATGAATCGACAACACAAGGTCCCATTAAATTCGATCGTCCTCTCGCTCGATCTCGGTATCAATCCCTTGTGCAAAGCCGCGCAATTCGGTTACTGGCCTCACCGGGATCAACTCAACCCGGCCATCGTAGCGAATTACATGCATCTTAGCACCGGGCAGAATACCCAACGCGGTACGAATGGAACGTGGGATCACAACCTGAAATTTTGGCGATACGGTTACTGTTTCAACATCCATAGCCATATCGTAATACGATTTGGCTATCGATACAACTAATTTTTATAGGGATTGTAAGAATGTGCCGGAGCATTGTTTTGATTAGTTTAGCAAAAAAACGACAGTGACGCTTGCTTCGACGCTGATCGAACCAGCGGAAAAAGTCGCGAGATTTGAACTTGTTAGAACCCTGGCAGTCGAACCAAGCGGCGAACCGTCAGGCATGAAAACATTCGAGTTCGAATTTAAGTTTGAGTTTGAATAGTACTTGTCCGAGGCGGTTCCTTCGTTTATTTTGATCGCTTTACCCACCGTCTGGCCGATCGCGGCGGTCATCGATTTTGCTTTTTCGTGCGCTGCCTTCATTGCCATTTCGCGAGCTTGAACACGTAATTCGATCAATCTAGATGTCTCGAATTTAACATCATCGATCTCGGTCGGTGTCGTAGCGAGAATGTCGTTGAACATCGCGTCAAACTGTTCGAGTTTGGTCAGCTTGATCGTCACCGAACGCGAAACCTCATAGCCCTGAAATTCACGAGTTCCAACCTCATCACCGTCTTCGTCATAGATCGGTTTTGTGCGATCCCGGATCGAGATGTATTTCATCGCTACCGAGATGTTGTTAGTTCGCACATCTTGCGGCGGGATGGAATACTTTCTGGCGATCTGCAGCATTTTTTTAACGCCGTCTTCGTTTGCCTTTCGAGCGATCTGCAGGTCCTTGTCGAGCTTGGTAAAATCAACCGAGATCGTAGCTGAATCAGGCTCGACCGCAATCTCCGCCTTGCCGACAACCTCGATCACCGGAACGGGCTTTTCACCATTCGATGTTTGTGAATTCGTTACGGTAACGCTGAAAAGAGCGATGGAAATTGCTAGAAGGTATCGAGCTATCATACTGTTCCTATTTTTAGGGTTAAGTCTTATGTTTGAGTGCAAGCTTTAGGAAGTTCTCAAAGAGAATTCGGCCGTCGCGGCTTTCGTTGGGGTGTTCCCAGCGGGTTGGGTTTTTGGACCAGTCTTCGAAGGATTTTTCGAGGTGAAACTGGACGCAGTAGATCATTTGGCGGCCGTCGCTTTTGACCATCATCTGGTTTTTGCAGAGATATGATGTGCCGAGCAATTTGAAACCTTCGGGGACGCCGTCGACCTGGACGCCGTGATTTTGCCAGACGCGGATGATGTCGTCCTTCGTCGTGTATTCCTGCCAGATGCCGGAGTCATCGTCATTGTTCCCTTCGAAGATCGGGTCGGTCGTATCGACGATCTTGACGAAGCGGTACTGATATTCGTTGATCCTGTTCGTGCGTTTCTCAGCGAGTTCCAGATCGTCGAGCGTTTTAAGTTTCGCACCGAACGCCATCGCGACCAGTTGGTGGGCTCCGCAGATGGCAAGGACAGGGATCTTCGTTTCCAGAATGAATTTCTTAAAGCTCTCGATATGGGCCGGATTGTAGTAGTCAAAATCGGCGAACGTACCGCTCATCACGATCGCGTCGGGGCGGAATTTCTCGGCCGCATCGGCCACCTCAGAAA
>JBBRUA010000090.1:0-10337 GCA_038248245.1 Pyrinomonadales bacterium
TTATGACGGCGACCGTAAAACAGATGTTTCCGTCTATCGCGACGGCGTCTGGTATATTTATCAGTCGCTGACAAACACCGTGTGGATCGAGGCATGGGGAATATCGACCGACGCCGCAGTTCCGGGCGATTACGATGGCGATGGAAAAGCCGATCTCGCCGTCTACCGTGCCGCCGAGGGCAATTGGTACATTCGCCCAAGTATTAATAACGGCTATCAGGTGACCGCCTTCGGTTTGCCGAGCGACAAACCGGTCCCAGCGGATTTTGACGGTGACGGCAAAACGGACCTTGGCGTCTACCGCGCCGGAGCGACGGGTGCCCCGAGTAACTGGTTAACTCTGAATAGCAGCAACAACGCCGCCGCGACCATCCAATTCGGAAGCGGCGGTGACATCGCCGTCCCGGCAGATTTCGACGGAGACGGTCGCGACAATATAGCCGTCTTTCGTCCGTCCACCGGCACATGGTACACATCAACGGATCCAACGACCAACTACGGAGCCGTTCGGTTCGGAATGTCGGGCGACATCCCTGCCCCCGCCGATTTCGACGGCGACGGCAAGGCCGACATCACAATCTACCGACAAGGCGTCTGGTACATTCTGAACTCAACCACAGGCACCGTCCGCACCGACTTCTGGGGAATCGCTAGCGATATCCCGACCCCGTCGGCATTTTCGGTTCAATGAGGTAGTATCTTCCAAAGACACTCGGCGATAGGACGGCGATCCACGATCGTAAAGCGTGAGGACGAGTTCGCGGTGAGCCGTCGGGGGCTTTGCGAAAAATTGTCGAATATTTCAGTATCTAAGGTGCGTGGATCAAGCAATAGATAAAATTGCCATTTTGGGATCTCGGATCGTCGATGAGGACGACGCGGGTCTGGTGCGGCTCTGTGTTCGCGGGGATCAAGCGGCATGGGATGAGTTGGTTGGGAGGTATCAGCGGTTGATATTTACAATTCCTCGGCGGGCCGGGCTGAGCGACGAACAAGCGGCGGATGTTTTTCAGGAAGTTTTTTTGACACTGGTTCAGAAGATCAGCGAGATCGAACAGCCCGACCGGATAAGGTCATGGATGGTGACGACCGCGAAATTCAAGACCTGGGCGATCGTTCGCGGTTCGAAAAGCCTTTATTCTCCCGCGACCGAGGAAGAAATGGACGCCGAGATGTCGAATATTCGCGACGAAATGCCGCTAGCGGACAATATGCTGATCGAGCTCGAGGAACAGCATCTGATCCGAACAGCTTTGCTCGAACTCGAGGAACGCTGCCAGAAAATACTGTCAATGATCTACCTCCGCGATCCGGCGGCGACATATGTCGAGGTCGCGGCGGCGATCAATGTCGGCGAAACGAGCATCAGCCCGCTGCGATCGCGGTGCTTAAAGAAATTGGAGAAAGTGCTGACGAAATGAAAGGAAGGTGTCTTTTTGTAAACTTCCGCCGCACTGTTTGGTTAGAGACGAAAGAGACCCAACTTATTTGGTGATGAAAAAACAATACGAAGAAAAGCTCGAACATATAATTAGCCGAATGCAGGCGGACACCTCGGTCGATGCTCCGTCCGATACTCTGAAGTATGTAAAAGACCTGTTTCGGACTCGTGCCTCCGCAAGCGTACCGACAATGCTTGAGCGGATCGCGGCTGTGCTGAAGATCGATCTCGAACCGAACCGTGCGGCCTTTGGCGAGCGTTCCGCCGCAGGCGGTGCAGCGAGGCAGATGCTGTTCGACTCCGGCGATAATGCCGTCGATCTGCGGATCACAAGCAGCGACAACGTTTTTCACATTCGTGGACAGATTCTCGGCGGTGGTTTTGACGGAGCAGAAGTAACTATCAGCGAGCAAACCGAAACGATCGATGAAACGGGCGGATTCAGATTCGGATCGCTATCGTCGGGCGAACACACGTTGGTCGTTCGCGGCTCGGTGAGCGAGATCGTGATCGAGAAACTGATACTCAGTTAATCACCCAAATTAACAGTTCCCCGAAAAACGATCGTGCCGGAAAAGGCCGGTCGTTTTTTCGTTATATAATTGGTGCTAACAATGCGGCGAGCAGAACTTGCACAACGATTGATCGGTGCCGACGCGAAAGTGCGAAGGCACATTTTGGCTGAAAATGCCGAATACACCGACCTGCGCCTTGCCGAGGCGATCCGCCTCGCGTGCATCGCCGCGTGGTCGAGCGATCCGCAACGCGTCAAACAATGCGTCGCGGCGGCCAAGAGCCTCGCCCGAGTAAACTACGAAGCGCTTGTCACGGCAAATGCGGATTGGACGAGCGGGATCGGCGAGATCGTTGCGGGAGCGTTCGATTCCGCCGTCGATAAACTGGCACGGGCAGCCGTCGCTTTTTCGATCGCCGGAAATGAGATCGAATCCGCTCAAACTAAGGTCGCGTCTCTGCTCGCACTCGCAATGCTCGGGCGATACGATGATGCGATCGAGGCCGGACTCTCAGCGATCCCTTTTCTCACAAAACACGGCGACGGACTCACGGCCGGGAAGATCGAGATGAACCTAAGCAATATCTTTTCGCGGCGATCTGATCATCGCGAAGCGGAGCGGTTTTGTTCGTCTGCCCGCAAGCGGTTCATTAAGGCCGGCGAGACGAAATGGCAGGCGATGGCCGAAAATGGACTGGCCAACACGTATGCCGAGCTGAATGATTTTACAAAGTCAGAGCGATTTTACTCGCTGGCATTCGAGACAGCGGTTGCCGCAAAAATGCACGTCACCGAGGCCGAGATCGAGGCGAGCATGGGCAACCTTGCACTTTTTCGCGGCCGGTATGCCGACGCACTGAGGTATTTAGAACTGTCGCGGCGAAAATTCGAGGTGCTGGCGATGCCGCACCAGACCGCGATCGCAGATCTCGAGATCGCCGACATTTACGCCGAATTGAACCTGAATGCCGAAGCCATTGAGATCTACGCCCGCGTCGCCGATTCGTTTCACGCCCTTAAGCTTCGTGCGGAGGAGGCTCGCACACGACTGAATTTTGGCCGTTCGGCGATGAAAATCGGCGACCAAAAAACGGCGGGCAAACAATTAGCTAAAGCGGCAAAATTATTTTTAAGTGAAAAGAATACTGCCGGTCTCGCCGCCTCAAACATTGCGAAAGGCCGACTGACCCTCGATCATGGCGATCTCGGCAAGGTCTTTTCAATAATTGAAAACACGAAAGAATATTTAGCCGCAACGCAAGATCCGCGTCTGCTGATCGCGGTCCAATTGATCGAGGGCGAGGCGTGTTTGCTCTCGGGCGATACCGCCAGGGCGGAAGTCACGTTCGAGACGGCTCTGGCAGATGCAAAGAGTCTGCACCAGAGCGACGCTGTCCAGAGGTCGCTGAATTTTCTCGCCAAAACGGCTCTCGTTCGCGGTGATAAAAAGGCAGCGGAGTCTTTTTTAAAACGATCGATCCGAATCGTCGAGGGACTTCGCTCTCCGCTCGCGTCCGAGGAATTCAGCATGTCGTTCCTCGCCGCTCGGCTTGAGCCTTTTGACGACCTCGTTAAGCTTTATCTGGCAGAAAATCGAGTTGCTGATGCCTTTCGCACCATCGAAAACAGGCGTTCGCGTTTCCTATTCGACACGTTACGCAGCGAGAATACGACCGGCGTCCCTGACGATCTGAGCGCGGAAATGATGCGGGTTCGCGAAGAACTTAATTCCTATTACAAACGCCTCGACCGTGCGGAACCTGACGACGATCTGAGCGCTTTGAATACCGCGATCCGCCAACGTGAGGCCCGCGTTTCGAAGATGGCCCGTGAGATCGCTAGTCTCGCCACGAAGAGTGGCGACCCTCAGGCTCAAAGCAGATTGGGGTTAAGGAAACTACAAAAGCAATTGGGCCGTCGCCGCTCCCTGATCGAGTTTGTTGAGATCGATGGCGTTTTTTCGGCATTCGTCGTGACCGGTTCTAAGGTGCGGTTTATCCAAGGCCTGGCGGCAGCGTCCGAGATCGCCGGCGACCTCGATGACCTACATTTTCAGTTCGGTTCGCTCAGATATGGAACCGCCGGAATGGAGCGTTTCCTCGATCAGATGACAACGCGCTCAAACACCTGTCTCGAACGCCTCTACGATCGGTTGATCGCCCCGATCGAACATCTGCTCAGCGGCGATTCGCTCGTCATTGTCCCGGCGGGTTTGCTTTATTACGTTCCGTTTCACGCGCTTTTCGACAGCGAGCGGTATCTTGTCGAACGCTTTGAAACGACATACGCGCCAAGTGCCGGTGTTTGGGATAACTTGCAGGAACGCGAGGCTCGGTCGATCGAAAGTTCATTGCTCGTCGGCTTCGCGGATGAGCGCATTCCGCTGGTCGAGAAAGAGGTCGAGGCGATTCGCCGGATCGTGGCAAAACCGAAAACATTGACCGGCAACAACGCGACCTTCGCCGCCTTTACGAAAAATGCCGGCAAACCCGATCTTATCCATCTTGCCTGCCATGGACAGTTTCGCTCCGACAATCCAATGTTTTCAAGCCTGCATCTTGCCGACGGTTGGGTGACGGTTCGCGACATCTGCGAACAAAGAATCTCGGCGGAGCTCGTCGTCCTGAGTGCGTGCGAAACCGGACTCAACAAAGTATTTGCGGGCGACGAGATACTCGGCCTGGCACGAGCATTTCTGTCTGCGGGTGCCGCTTCGCTGATCGTCAGTCTGTGGACCGTCAACGATACGGCGGCGAGCCGCCTCATGCTCGACCTTTATAACGAAATACAACGCGGGAACTCGCCGGGAGCATCATTAAGACAAGCACAGCTAAACGCTATCAAGCTCGGCGAGCATCCGTACCTGTGGGCACCGTTCGTTCGGATCGGCCGATAATTTATTTTGGGCAAGCTGTCTTTCTGATAAGCTAGTGCGCACTGTTGATATGGACGCAGTATGTTTATATCGAGGTATTATGGGCAATAAAGTTTTTATATCGGTTTTAAGAAATGCGTTTGCCGCTGTAGCGATCTGTTGTTTTGCAATTTTTTCATTCGCGGCGGTGCCGAGCGTTGATTATAACCCGACACAGGTCATCGTCCAGCTAAATTCACCCGGCGATCTGGCCGCGATCGCTACCCAATATCGCCTGAATCCAACGCCGATCGGTCAGTTCGGTTCACCGGTCTATTACCTTTTACAGATCACCGATGCACAGACACCGCCGCAGGTCGTGGCCGCGATGGCGGGTGACTTGCGAATAAGGAAGTCTGAGGTTAACCGAAAATTCTCTAACGCCGAGGTCCAGGGCCTGAGCTGGACACAAGGACGATCATGGGCGGTTGGGCGCTCGTGGGCGGTTGGCGGCAGTGCCAAAGGATTTGCCCGGCAGTGGTTTCCGGATCGTATCAGACTCGACGAAGCCTTTGCCGCGGCACGCACCCGCGGGCGAAAGATCGATCCGGCAACAGGTCTGGACACGGGCGATCCGGTGGTCGTCGCGGTACTCGATACCGGTATAGACCTGGCTCATCCGGCATTCGCACAGCGGCTCGTGCCCGTCGCGGACCGTTGGGATTTCGTCGACGGCGACAACGATCCGAGCGAGGTCGGTGTACTACACGTTAATCCTATTTACGGCCACGGAACGCACGTTGCGGGCATTGTTTCGCTGGTCGTTCCCGACGCTAAGATAATGCCGCTTCGCATCTTGCGGCCCGACGGCTCGGGCGAGCTGTGGATGATCACGGCAGCACTCATCTGGGCAGCAAATCACGGTGCGGACGTGGCCAATTTAAGCATCGGCTTTCCTGAGAATAACCGCGTGCTGCATGATCTCTTGGACTGTGTCGACCTTGGTGTTTCTGATGACGGCACAACATTCCCGGAGCTCGGCACGCGCCGTTTGGCCGTCTCGGTCGCGGCCGGCAATGGCGGCAACCGGGCCGAGGTTTTCCCTGCCGCCGAGCAGCGTGGCGGCATGCTCTCGGTCGCGGCCAGCAGCCGCTACGATCGAAACAGCCGGCCTGATGGTCTCGCCGAATTTTCCTCTTACGACCGCAACTGGATCGATGTCTCGGCTCCCGGCGAAGACATCGTCAGTGCGTTGCCCGGCGGGCGGTATGGAGTTTGGTCCGGAACTTCGATGGCGGCACCGATCGTTGCTGGCGTCGCTGCTTTGTTAAAGGCAAAGCATCCCGACGCCACAACCTTCCCGACACCACACATTCTGCTTGACCGCGTTCAGGATACTGCGATCGATAAGCGTTGGGGAACCGATAACGATCTTCCATGGGGCGAGGTCAGGCTCCGCCGCGTCGATGCCCTGTGCGCAGTCACTAATAACGACGCGTGTCCGGTACTTCCCGGTATTGCGAACAGCTCCGGCTTCGAGCAATTTCTCGTAAAATAGTCGTCAATTTTACGAGAAACTCAGATGCCAGATAAAGGCCGTGTGAAAACGCGGTCTTTTTATTTTTGCGCAATGTCTTTTTCACCTTCGGTCCCGCACTGTGTTTCTGACGACACCTTTGTAGAACAAGGGTAAACGAAGAAAATAAGGCAGGTATAAATATGAAAAAGATCAGATCGAACAGACGTTTACTTCAGGTAGCCGCACTGGTGGCTCTCGTGGCCGCGTGGGTGTCGCTGCCTATGTTGACCGGCAGTGTCAAAGCAGACGGCACACCGGTAATTATCGTTCGCAGTGCGTCGCTCGCGTCGCCGACCGGTAGCATTAATCCGCATGGCGCCAGCGTGTGGCAACTTTATCAGAGCGGCAACCGCGAGTTCGAGGTCGAGGTCGAAGATTTAACGCTCCCGACCGGCACTGTTCTTACCGCGTTCGTCAATGGAGCGTCGATCGGCACATTGACTGTAGATAGTCAACAAAAAGCCCGATTAAAGTTGAGAACCGAAGATGGGCAGGTCGTGCCGACGACAAATGACGGCTCAACCGTCGACGTCAAAAACGGGGCGGCCGTGATCGTCGCCGGAGTCTTCGGCGGCGGCGGACCTAACCCGACGCCGACCGTCACACCGACGGGAACACCGACCGGTACCCCTTCGCCGTCCCCTTCGCCAAACAGCACGCCGAACGCGGGCGACCTTTTCGCCGGATTGTCCGGTGCGACTATCAACGGAGTCTTGCCGGGCGGCTTCGCCCAGTACGAACTGCACGGCAGCCGAACCGAACTCGAGGTTCGTGTGCATCAGATCAATTTGCCCGCGGGCACCACGCTGAACGTTCTGGTCAATGGAACGGCGGTCGGCGATCTGATTCTCGAGAGCGGCGGGGAAGGAAGATTGCGGCTTCGCAGTGATAACGGCCAGACGGTTCCCGCTGTCATCGTTGGCTCCACAATAACGATCCGTAATGCCGGTGCTGCAATACTCACCGGAACTTTCACGGGATTCACCGGACCGAGCCCTTCGCCCACACCGACCGGCACTCCCGGGCCGACACCGAGCCCGAGTCCAAGCCCTTCACTCGGACGTTCGTTCGAATCGAATCTAACCAATGCCGGTACCGCAGCGAGGGGTGAATTCAAAGTCACCCTGAACGCCAACGAAACGCAAGCAACGGCTTTTGGTGAGTTTCATAGCCTTTCAAGCAGCCAGACCGGCGCTCGTATTGAAACAGCGGTCGGAACGACGCTGAACATTTTCAGCTTTCCAGTCATCGGCGGAACTAACGGAAACTTTGCGACGGTGACATTCCCGGTCAATTCCGTGCAGGTCCAAATGCTCCGCGCCGGACTCTGGTCAGCGATGATCACGAGCATTAACAACCCGGCCGGGGAGATCAGCGGTGCGTTCAGGCAGCAATCGAACATCAGTGATTTCGACGGCGATGGTAGCAACGACTTGGCGGTATTCCGACCTTCGTCGAACACTTGGTATTCACAGAACAGTGCGGGATTCAACGCTCAGGTTTTCGGATCGGCATCGGACAAGATCGTCTCCGGCGATTATGACGGTGACGGAAAGACCGATGTCGCCGTTTATCGGGACGTCAACGGACAAGGCGTCTGGGAGATCAAGCGCAGTTCGGACGGTGGTATCACCGGGCTAGCGTTCGGGCTTGCGGCCGATACGCCGGTCCGTGGTGACTTTGACGGCGACGGACGCCTGGATCTCGCGGTATACCGACCTTCGAACGGTGTCTGGTACATCCAGAAGAGCAATAATACGGGTTATTCGTTCATTAGCTGGGGCCTCGCGGAAGACAAACCAATGCCTGCCGATATCGATGGTGACGGTAAGGACGACGTAGTTGTTTACCGTCCGAGCGTCGGGAACTGGTATTGGATTAGGAGTTCGGACGGTCAAACGGGAGCTATGCACTTTGGTGCTACCGGCGACATTCCCGTACGTGGCGATTTCGATGGAGACGGACGATCGGATGTGACGGTTTTCAGGCCCTCAACCGGTATTTGGTACACCTTCCGAAGTTCGGATCAGGGCACCACGATCGGCCGATTTGGTCTCGAAGGTGACATACCGGTTGCCGGAGACTACGACGCCGACGGTAAGGCAGACATTGCCGTCTTCCGTCCTTCAGATGGCAACTGGTACTTCATGAGAAGCTCAGACGGCCAGTTCCAAGCCATCCACTTTGGGCTCAATGGGGATAAACCGATCATCGCTCAGTAATTGTTTGCAAACCAAAGAGAGGGGCTGTCTGAAAAGGCGGCCTCTTTTTTGGCGCAAAAATGGGATAGGTGGTTTAAAATGTATGTATGAAGGAGAAGAGAGTCGTTTTTAAGAGGTATGTGCAGAATCAGCCGACGATGTTGCCGCCTAGTTTGGAAGAGCTAGTGCCGGAGAGGCATGCGGTGCGGGTGGTGAATGAGGTGCTTGAGCGGATCGACATTGGGGCATTGGAGCGGAGCTATAAAGGCGGGGGAGCGTCGAGTTATCATCCGCGAATGCTGCTCAAGGTGCTGGTGTACGCGTATTTGAGAAACATCTATTCATCGCGAAAGATCGAGCAGGCGTGTTGTGAGAACGTGCATTTCATGTGGCTCTCTGGCGGGGCGAAGCCGGACCACAACACGATAAGTGACTTTCGTTCGAAGCGTTTAAAAGAGCATCTGAAGAAGGTGTTCAACCAGGTGGTGGTGCTGCTGGCTGAGCAGGGCGTATTAAGCCTGAAGGAGTTGACGCTGGACGGGACAAAGATCGAGGCAAACGCGAACCGGTACACGTTCGTGTGGGGCAAGGCGATAACGGTGAGCCGTGAGCGGATCGCCAGGCAGCTGAAAGAACTGTGGTCGTATGTCGAGCAAGTGTACCGGGACGAGGAGCAGCAACCGAACCAACCCGACATTGAAAGAATCGATCCGCAAGCTGTGGAGCAGACGATCAGAGAGATAAACGAAGCTCTGAGGGAAAAGGAGATCGACCCGAAGGTGAAGCAAAAGCTGAACTACGCAAAGAAGAACTGGCCGCAGAAACTGAGAGAATACGAACAAAAAGAGAAACTGCTGGCCGGTCGCAAGAGCCTTTCAAAGACGGACCCTGATGCGAGCTTCATGCGGATGAAGGAAGACCACATGAGGAACGGGCAGTTAAAGCCGGGCTACAACGTACAGGCCTCGACGACCGGGCATTACATACTGAACTACACACTGGGACAGACGACGAGCGACACCACTCTCTTAAAAGATCACATTGACGACTACATCGAATCCTACGAACAGACTCCGGAGAGCCTTTCGGCGGATGCTGGATATGGAAGCGAAGAGAACTACGAGTTTCTGGAAGAGAAAGGGATCACAGCGTTCGTCAAATACGGCTACTTCGACAAAGAGCGAACGGACAAGAAATATCAAAGCAATCCGTTCAATCCCGACAACCTTTATTACAATCAAGAGACCGATACATACTATTGCCCGGCAGGACAACCGATGACGTATATCGGCGAGAAGAAACGAAAGACGGCCAACGGCTTCATGCAGACACACAGGCTCTATCAGGCAAAGAACTGCGAAGGCTGCCCGATGCGAGGCCCCTGTCACAAAGCCGCGGGTGACCGCATCATTCAGCGAAGTCCAAACCTCATCCGGCACAGGCAAAAGATAAAACACCTTCTGACAAGCGACGAAGGACTAGAGAAACGAAGGCAAAGATGGAAGGTTGAAGCGGTATTCGGGAACATCAAACAGAACAAGGGATTCAGACGGTTCATGCTTAGAGGCCTTGAAAAAGTAACCACCGAGATCGGCCTCATCGCCCTCGCCCACAACCTCCAAAGGTTCACCATAAACCCCGCCAACTAACACAAAGCGGCCCTCCGCCTCCTTCCCAAAATCACCAAAAACTTCCAACAAAACCATATCTCGTCGCCAACCCTAAAATCTCATACCAAATCAAAAAAA
>JBBRUA010000091.1:0-10322 GCA_038248245.1 Pyrinomonadales bacterium
CTCGAACAAAGGGTTCTCGAACGCACGATGGACCTCGAGGCGGTGAACAAAGAGCTCGAATCGTTTTCCTACTCGATTTCGCACGACCTGCGGGCACCGCTTCGGCATATTGACGGATTTAGTAAGGCTCTGCTGGAAGATTATTCGGACAAACTGGACGACCAGGGCAAGGGCTATCTGGATCATGTACGCGGAGCAAGCCAGGAGATGGCTCGGTTGATCGACGATGTACTGCAATTGGCACGAGTAACGCGAAGCGAAATGCACCGTGAGCCGGTTGACCTGAGCGAGTTGGCCCGTTCGGTTGTAGATGAACTTAAGAAGGACGATAAGGGGCGAAACGTAGCGATCCAAATAGAAGACGCTCTTTTGGCCTACGGCGACAAGCGACTGCTGCATATCCTGCTTGTCAATCTGTTTTGCAATGCATGGAAATTTACATCGAAACGAAGCGACGCCGAGATCGAATTCGGTGCTGAACAGAAAGACAGGCAAACCGAATATTTTATTAAGGATAACGGTGTAGGCTTTGACATGAATTATGTAGGCAAGCTGTTTGGAGCATTTCAGCGTCTCCACAGCGTGGAGGAATTTGAGGGTACGGGCATTGGGCTAGCGACGGTCGCCCGCGTCGCTAATCGTCACGGCGGCAAAGTTTGGGCGGAGGCAGTAGTAGACAAGGGGGCGACCTTTTACTTTACACTGCCAGATTTCAAGGAGGAAATAAATGGATAACAAAACTATCTTATTGGTCGAAGATAACCCGCGAGACGAAGCATTGACGCTGAGGGCACTCAAGAAGAATAATATTCTCAACGATGTCACCGTAGCGCGAGATGGAGTTGAAGCATTGGACTATCTTTTCGCGACGGGCGCGTATGCCGGCCGAGACAAGAGTGAAATGCCTCAGATGGTGTTACTTGATCTGAAGCTGCCAAAGGTCGACGGACTTGAGGTTTTGCGAAAGATAAGGGAAAACGAAAGCACCCGGCGTTTACCCGTCGTCGTGTTTACCTCGTCCAGCGAAGAAGAGGATATGATCAAGAGCTACGATCTGGGTGCAAACAGCTACGTGAGAAAGCCCGTGGACTTTGATCAGTTCTTGGAAGCGACGAGACGACTGGGATTGTATTGGCTCGTTATCAACGAGGCTCCACCCCGTAGTACATACGGTTAATCATGAATAAAACCTTACGGGTATTACATGTCGAAGATCAGGAGCGTGATGCCTTACTTATCGCTCGACATTTGACCAATGCAGGATACCAACTCAAGTCGGAACGGGTGGATACGGCGGAAGCGATGAGGACTGCGCTCGAAACCGAAGCATGGGATATCATCCTCTGCGATTATTCGATGCCTCATTTCGACGCGCTCAGAGCTCTCCGTGTCCGAAAAGACATGGAGGTCGATACCCCGCTGATCATTATCTCCGGGACGATCGGGGAGGCGGTTGCCGTCGAATCAATGCTCGCCGGAGCGAATGACTACCTGATGAAGGACAATCTCATCCGGCTAGTTCCCGCGATCGAAAGGGAACTCCACGATGCGATAAACCGCCGGAAAGCCCGCGAGGCCGACGAAAAGCTGATCGAGATGAAAAACGATCTGCAGTCGGCCGTTAATGGTTATGAACGGGTGCTCGATAATTCGCTTGACGTGATCTGCTCAATTGACGAAGAAGGCCGGTTTGCTGCCGTAAGCAATGCGTCGCGCGAGATCTGGGGCTATGAGCCCGAGGAGTTGATCGGCAAGTTATACATGGATCTTGTCCATCCGGACGATCAGGCGATAACCGCGCAGGCTGCAACCGAGATAATGGCCGGAATTTCTGTGAGGAATTTTGAAAACCGATATTTTCATAGGGACGGTAGGATAATTCCGGTCATGTGGTCGGCTAGGTGGTTGGATTCGGAGAAGACAATTTTTGCCGTCGCACGCGACATCACCGAGAGCAAGCAGGCAGCGTTGGCCCTGACGGAAAGCGAGGAGCGGCTCCGTTTGGTATTGGACGGCCTCGGGGCGGAAGTGTTCGTCGGCCTGATGGATACGGATGGCGTGCTCTTGTTGGTCAACCGGCCAGCCCTGGAGGCAGCCGCGTTGCGAGCGGAGGATGTCCTCGGTCAGCCTTGTCAAGATACATACTGGTGGGTCTATTCGGACGACGTGCGGCGACGGTTGAGCGAGGCTATCGAGCGGGCGGCCCGAGGTGAAGCATCTCGCTATGATGAACAAATCCGCGTCGCGGAAGGCGAGTTGGTCTGGATCGATTTTACTGTTCAGCCCCTGCGCGACGAGGCAGGCAAGATCGTGTTCATCGTACCTTCCGCGGTCGTCATCACCGAGCGCAAGCTCGCCGAGGCGACGTTGCGCAAGTCAGAAGAGCGACTCCGCCTTTTGTTCGAACAGATGAGAGACGGATTTTATTACAGCACTCCGGATGGGCATCTACTCGATATAAATCCCGCAATGGTAGAAATGTTCGGCTATTCGAGCCGGGAAGAGATGCTGAAAGTAGACATCCTCCGAGATCTATATTTTTCCCCCGAAGAGAGAAAAAGCCGGAAGTTGGACGAAGGTAAGGACGAATCCGAAGTCTATCGAATGCGCCGAAAAGATGGTTCAGCGATCTGGGTCGAAGATCGCGGACAATATAAATACGACGAAGACGGAACTGTTGCTTTTCATCAAGGTATCCTTCGCGATGTCACAGAACGTAAACTTGCCGAAGAGAGATTGATCCAAAGCGAAGAGCGATACCGCGATCTGATCGAAAATGCGTATGACATGATTTTCGTACGAGACATGGACGGAAACATTACCTCGATCAACGCAGCGGGTGAAAAATTGACGGGTTACACTCGAGAAGAATTGCTGCAAATGAACATGCAGCAAATAGTAGTTCCCGAAGACTGGGGTCAAGTGCAAGAAATAATTGCCGGGTTGCTAGCCGGTCTCGAAGAAACCTCATCGGAAATGGATATTTGCCGGAAGGATGGCGACCGGAGAACACTTGAGGTCAACAGAACCCTGATGTATCGCGCCGGAGTTCCCGTCGGGGTGCAGGGTATTGCACGTGACATCACTGAGCGTAAGCGAATAGAAGAAGCCATGCGGGAGTCCGAAGAACGCTACCGTCTGCTCTTCGCCCACAATCCGTTTCCGATGTGGGTTTATGATCTTGAAACGTTTAAATTTTTAGCCGTTAACGATGCAGCAACTTTCTTTTATGGATATTCCAGCGATGAATTCCTGAGGATGAGTATTAAAGATATTCGTCCGGAAACGGACATTTCCGCTTTGGTCGCCGATGTCAGTAAAGCAGACGGCGTAATTGAGGGGCCGGCTCATTGGCAGCATCGAAGGAAGGACGGCACACTGATAGACGTAGAGATAACATCGCACGAATTGACCTTCGGAGGACGCGATTCCCGGCTTGTTTTAGCTAATGATATTACAGTGCGAAAACGGGCGGAGGAGAAACTCGTTCGCAGCGAGGAGCGATACCGCGACCTCGTCGAAAATGCTCACGACATAATCTATTCACATGACCTCGCAGGAAACTATACTTCGATCAACGCCGCGTGTGAGCAGATCATCGGCTATACGCGCGAGGAAGCGCTAAAGTTGAATCTTGTAGACACCGTTCCACCGGGACAATTGGAGAAAGCCAAGGAGATGATCGGCCGCAAACTCAAAGGTGAGGAAACAACCGCTTATGAACTGGATATCCTTGCCAAGGACGGAAGAATAGTAACGGTCGAGGTCAATTCTAAACTGGTGTCGGAGGGTGGCGTGCCCGTCGGCATTCAAGGTATTGCCCGTGACGTTACGGAACGAAAGGCAGCCCGAGAGGAATTGGAGCAGAGCTCCGCCCTACTTAGGATCGCAGGTCAGGCCGCACATTTAGGCGGTTGGAAACTAGAACTGCCTGAACGCACGCTTACTTGGTCAGACGAAAACTGCATAATTCACGATGTGCAGCCGGGATACATACCGACCCTCGACGAAGGCATAGCGAGCTATTATCCCGAACATCGTGCCCACGTTTTGAATTGCGTAGATAGCTGTGCTGAGAATGGAACTCCCTATGATTTCGAATTGCCGATAGTTACGGCGAAGGGGCGACACATATGGATCCGATCGATCGGTGAAGCCGTTCGCGATACGGACGGCAAGATCGTTCGTTTGCAAGGAGCGATCCAGGATATCACTGACAGAAAAAAGGGCGAGGAAGCTTTACGGCAAAAAGACTCGCTCATTCGCATAGCGGGAGAAGTAACGCGAACGGGTGGATGGGCGATCGAAGTGTTGACGCAGCAACTGTTTTGGACGGATGAGGTTTTCGATATTCTTGAATTCCCTCGCGGCGAGATCCCGGAACTTGGGGTAGCTTTGGAGCTTTGCCCGCAACCGGGCCGTGATACGGTGGTCGCCGGACTGGAAGCCTGTTCAAAGGATGGAATTCCTCTCGATATAGAGGTGGAAATAGATACGGCGTCAGGACGGCGAATTTGGGTGCGAATATGTGCCGAAGCGGATCGAAAAGCCAACGGCACGATAGAGCGTATCCACGGAGCTTTTCAGGATATTTCGGATCGCAAGCAGACGGAAGAACAGCTTCGCCAGTCACAGAAGCTTGAGTCCATAGGACGTCTCGCCGGCGGTATCGCTCACGACTTTAACAATATGCTGACGGCGATCAATGGTTACAGTGACCTCACGCTGCGGAAGATGAAAGCGGATGATCCGCTACGGCGCAATATCGAGGAGGTCAAAAAGGCAGGTGAGAGATCGGCCGCGTTGACCAATCAGCTACTGGCGTTCAGCCGTCAGCAGATACTCCAACCTGAGGTGGTCTACATCAACCGGATAATCACCGAAACGAGTTCCTTACTCGAGCGGATGATCGGGGAGGATGTCGAGCTTATCACCAGGCTTCATCCCAAGACCGGCCAGGTCAAGGTTGATCCCGTGCAGTTGACTCAGATCATTATGAATCTCGCCGTGAACGCTCGCGACGCCATGCCACGCGGCGGCAAGCTGACATTCGAAACGAGCAACGTCTTTCTTGACCAGGAATATACAAATCAGCACCGTTACGTGCTCCCTGGTGCTTATGTCAAGCTGACCGTCAGCGACAATGGCTCGGGAATGGATGCCGAAACTAGACAGCATATATTTGAGCCGTTCTTTACCACAAAAGCGAAGGGTGAGGGCACAGGGCTTGGGCTCGCAATGGTTTACGGCGTCGTAAAACAGAGCGGCGGCCACATAATGGTCTACAGCGAACCGGGGATCGGGACAACCTTTACGATCTACCTGCCCCGGGTCATGGAGGCATCGGAGGAAGTTGAGGCCGCCGAAGTGTCCGATGAACTGCCAAAGGGAACTGAGACGATCCTACTGGTCGAGGACGAGGAAGCCGTCCGTAGCCTCACGCGGCAAATACTGGAAATGTGCGGTTACACTGTCCTCGAAGCCGCCAATGGCAAAGACGCCCTCGTTGTCTGCGAGAACAATCCGGGACGTATCGATCTGCTCATGACAGACGTAGTCATGCCCGAGATGGGCGGACGTGAATTGGCGGAGAAGGTGTCGCTGAGGTGGCCCGAGATGCCTGTGCTGTTCGCGTCAGGCTACACAGACGACGCCATTGTCCGCCACGGTGTGATCGCCGAGAAAGCGAATTTTATTCAGAAGCCATTTAATATGGAGGATCTGGCACATAAAATACGAAGTGTATTAGACGAGTCGATGGCGAGGTGAGGTCCACTCCTAAATACTTAAACTGCGTAAAGATACGATGGGTTTCGCGCAATATTACCTTAGGTGACTTTGCCGTCCAGGAAATATTACCTTCGTAGAGCGACGATTGCTGGAACATTCAACAGCACTCCGTCGCAAATTTCAGGCTCGAATTTTTCTCAAACCCAACGTGTGACGCATCCGGATATGGCGAGGGCGAAACATTCTTAGGCTCGTCGCTGGTTACAATCGACGCTACCGGCATAAACGACGTCGACTTCAGAGCGGCACCATAGATAAATGAATTTGAAATTAGCAATGTTTCTGAAATGGATTGCGGGTTAAAATAAAAGAGGCCGCCTTTTCAGACAGCCTCTTTTTTAGCTTTTTAAAAATTCTACGATCTTCCGTCAAAATCATTGTCCTTGACTATAACGAAAGCATAGCCGGGTTTCTTGGGCGGATCTTTCGGCGGCGGCGGTTGTGGCTTGCCGGGGTTGATCACCGGCGGATCCTTGGGTGGTTTCTTTTGATCGTCCTTTTGGGCCGAGGCCGCGACCGAGAGGCCGGCAACCATGACAAAGGCAAATAATATTTTTTGTAATACTTTCATCGCTTTATAATTCTTCTTTTCCTCTTGTGTAATATCACGCTTCTTGGGGAAAGAGGGAAAGTGCTTCCGCTTGTCTTAATGCAATCTCAATGCCAAAGACAGTCTTTCGACGCTAATGCACATAAATTGGTTGGTTGATCATTTTTACCTCACGACAGGAACTTACAAAACTTTACGTTTTCCGTTACCTTTATACGAAATCGTCAAAACATCGGCCGATCCGGCGACAAATATGAACCTGCCGAACCGTTTTTCGTCAGAAAAAATGGCATACTTGAGCAATGAACGATTCTTCAAACAGCAGAGATGTGATGCGGGCGGTGCTGGTTGCGGTTGCAACGGCTGCGACGATTCTATTTAACGTTCTCGCATCCACGGGACAACTCAACGGCGTGATGACGAACGAGGTTTCGGATAAATATCCGACCGTTGTGACGCCGGCCGGATATGCCTTCTCGATCTGGGGGCTGATCTACTTCGGGCTGATCGCGTTTACCATCTATCAACTGTTGCCGTCGAAATTAGTCCGTTTTCGAGGTATTCGAACACTTTACATTGTCAGCTGTGTTTTCAATTGTGCGTGGCTTTATTTCTGGCACCGTTACTCGATCGGAATCTGCGTTATCTTGATCTTTGGCTTGCTCGCTAGTCTGGCATTGATAAATATTAAACTTAAGGACGCGGGATCCGTTCGCGAAGCCGCATTTACAAAGGCTCCGTTCGGAATTTATTTTGGATGGGTGACGGCTGCGTCGATCGTCAACTTTGTCATTTATCTCAAATACATCGGCGTCGAGATGTCCGCTTCGTCGTGGAATCTGTTGGGCGTCGGGTTTATTGTCCTCGCGACGCTGATCGCTTTGCTGGTAAGGGTCAAACTTCAAAATTTCCTTTATCCGCTGGCAGTTGCGTGGGCAATAACCGGCATTGCTATTCAACAAAGTGGCAATACGGCGGTGATATTGACAGCGGCTATCTGCGTGGTCGTTTGTCTCGTTCTGTCCATTAGCTTCGTAATGGACCTCAAAAGCACAACTCATGAATAACGGAAAGATCTGCATCTCGGTCTGTGCAGAAACGGCGGATGAAATGATCGCAAAGATCAAACAGGCAGAGGAATTCGCCGACCTTATCGAGGTGCGTTTTGATTGTTTGGACCGAAGCGAGATCGCATATTTGAGATCTCAAATTTCGAATGTGGAGCGCCGCGTTCCGCTACTCGCTACTTTCCGTGCCGCAGATCAGGGCGGCCAGGGAAACCCTACATTTGCCGAGAGAAAAGAATTTTGGCGTTCCGCTCAAGGCGAATTTTGGGGCGTAGATCTTGAGGAAGATGTTTTCGACGCGGGCGAACGCTGGGACAATCGAATCATTTCCCAGCACGATTTCGCCGGAGTTCCATCCGACCTGACGACTATTTCCGAAAGAATATCCGCATCTGACGCTGAGATCGTAAAGCTCGCCGTTACGACTAATGACATCACAGATGGCATTCCCGTCTGGAAACTTCTCGAACGCGCGAAAGCAGAGAAAAAGAAAATTATTCCGATCGCAATGGGTGACGCGGGGAAGTGGACGCGTATTCTTGGGCTCGCTCACGGAGCGTTTCTGACTTACGCTTCGTTGGGAACTGGCGGTGAGACCGCACCGGGGCAAGTGACAGCAAAAGATCTAGTCGAGGTTTACAGGGCGAAAGAGCTTGATGAGGACACTCAGGTTTTTGGAGTTTTGGGCGACCCGATCGCTCAATCGATGTCGCCGTATATGCATAATCCCGCGTTTGCAGAGTTAGGGTTGAACGCGGTTTTCGTATCACTGCTGGTCAAAAATATAGACGAATTCGTTCGGCGGATGGTGAAACCGGAAACTCGTGAGATCGAACTTAATTTTGGCGGATTCTCAGTGACAATGCCTCATAAGCAGACGATCATGCGTCATCTGGACGCGATCGACCCAACCGCCGAAACGATCGGTGCGGTGAATACTGTAAAGATCACTGATGGTGAAATCTTTGGATACAACACGGATGCTCATGGTTTTATCGCTCCGTTGAAATCGAGATTCGGCGACGTCCGCGATACGCGCGTAGCGGTCTTTGGTGCGGGCGGTGCGGCAAGGGCTTGTGTTTATGCGTTGAAGGAGGAAGGCGCAGAGGTGACTGTTTTTGCCCGCGACAAAAAAAAAGGAAGGGCATTCGCAGACGAATTCGACGTCGGGTTTATCGAATTTCCAAATGAAAGCAAGGAGACGAAAGGATCTCTTTCCGATTTCGATATTTTGGTCGATACGACACCGCTTGGGATGAAGGGCGATCGTGAGAATGATTCGCTGTTTAATGCCGATCAACTTGACGGCTTGGAATTTGTCTACGATCTTGTGACGAAGGCCAGCGATACGCCGATCCTTCGCGAGGCTCGCTCGATTGGAATTCCGACGCTTGGCGGACTCGAAATGCTGATCGCTCAGGGCGCGAAGCAGTCTGAAATTTGGACGGGTATTCCTGCTCCCGTGGAACTAATGCGAAATTCGCTAATTGCCCGTATGCCAAAATAGACTAGATGAATGTAGAAGCCTTAAATTGTCCGAATTGCAGTGCCGGCGTCGACAGCGATAAGACGCAGTGTCAGTTCTGCCGGTCTCGTCTAAAAACTATGGCCTGCCCATTGTGCGTCGGGTTGATGTTCGAGGGCAGCAAATACTGCGGTCATTGCGGTGCGAGATCGGTCGTGACGGCCGTTCTGGACGAATCCAAATTAGGTGATTGCCCGCGATGCAAGATCAGGCTCAAAATGCTGCAGATCGGTGAGACTTCGTTGCGCGAATGCGAACGTTGTGACGGCCTATGGGCAGACGTTGAAACTTTCGAACATTTCTGTCAGCGAGGCGAGGAACAGTCGGCGGTGCTCGGTTTTATGGACGAACGTCCCCGGCACGCCGAATCGCCGACGGCCATTTCCTACGTGCCGTGTCCTGATTGTAAACAATTGATGAACCGCAGCAATTTTGCCAAAGCATCGGGCGTGATCATTGACACCTGCCGGCAACACGGAATCTGGTTCGATGCCGACGAATTGCCGAAGATAATTGCGTTCATCCAGAAAGGTGGAATGGAGTTGGCCCGCAAGCGTGAATTGATGGCTATCGAGGCCGAACGGGATCAGTTAAGAGACGAACAACGCCGGATCGGAATTCAGAATCGAAGGTTCGATATGACTCTCGCGAACCAAGGCAGCGACGAGAAAGGCATTAAGGGGTTTTTGAATGATCTCTTCGGTTAACGTCTTAGGAATGGAAGCGTAAAAGGCGGATCTGCATGAAAATTTCGTTTTTTAAGACACTATTATTAGTACTGATCGCGTTGTGCATGACGCAGCTTGCGTCTTCGCAGACGCGAGCGTGGGAAGCAAAACGCACCTGGGTTTTTTGCGTTGGATTGCTTGAATGGAAGGATTCGGAAAGCTTCGCGTCATTTCCAAAGGAAAATCGCCGCGACGAGACCTTGCTCAAAGTCTTGAAAGACCGCGGCGTGCCGTCCTCTCAAGTTGTTTATCTGCAGGATCGAAGCGCAACAACCGCCGCGATCAAATCGGAATTCCTGAAATTGCTCGCCAAGACCCGGGCCGGCGATACCATTTTTGTTTATTACGAAGGGCACGGCTACAAGGACGATAGCGGCAAGACTTTTTTTGCAAGCTACGATGTCGATGGCGAAGCGAATCCGGGTTGGGCGGTGACCTCGATCCCGGCAACGATCGAGAAATACTTTCGAGGCTCGACGGCGATCATCGCGATGGATAATTGCTATTCGGGTTCGATGATCCAGGCGGTAAACGACGCGAGGCGGCGGGTCTCGTATGCCGTGATGGCCTCGTCATCGGCGAGTCAGTCGTCGACAGGGAACTGGACGTTCACCGAAGCTCTGATCAATGCGTTCAGCGGTTCGCCGGTGACCGATGACAAC
>JBBRUA010000092.1:0-10308 GCA_038248245.1 Pyrinomonadales bacterium
AACGGACAGCACTCTCTTTTACTGGAGGAAGAAATGAAGGTCTCTTAGAAAGGTACGTCCCGAAGATCCATGGACTCAAAATTACCACAGCGAGAAGTGTCGCGGGCCAAAAATCTATGATCAGTCGTTGGAGTTTAGTCGGCATATCGTTTTTAACAAAGAATTGGTCTAATCTTCAAAAAATATTCGATCACATAACGAGAATAGATTAATTAGGCAAGCGGACACTGTGCGCCAGCGTACTTAAAGAGATTTTTTTCGACATTATTTTTCAAGCGTTGCACCAACTCGAACCACGTTGCACGGCGGCATTATTGAATATTAAAAGTGCAATTCCAACCAGTATCGCGACAGAGGCCGCGAACGCCCGCGAAACCTGTCTTATATGTGCTAATCTTCCATATAAATGTATGGTTTGCAGGGCGAAAAACCCATCTATGCGATTGCCGGGCCGACTGCCTCCGGCAAAACGCATCTCGGCGTCGAACTCGCACTTCGTGTCGGCGGGGAAGTGATAAATTGCGATTCGGTGCAGATCTATAAAGGTATCGAGATCGCGACCGCCAAACCAAGCGAAGCTGAAAAACGCGGCATTCCACATCATCTGATCGGCTACGTCGATCCGAATATTAGCTACAGTGCGACCGACTGGGCGGCAGATGCCGGCGAAAAGATCGTCGAGATCGAGAGCCGCGGACACGTGCCCATACTTGTCGGCGGCACCGGATTTTACCTTCGAACGCTAAGACAGCCGCTATTCGTTGGCCCGAAAACCGACGAGGTATTGCGGTCTCGTCTACGTGCAATAAACGAAATAAAAGGCGCCGAGTACATGCATAAAATGCTGACTCGCCTCGACCCCGACGCAGCGTCGAACATCAAGCAACGCGATTACGTCCGAACGCTTCGTGCACTCGAGGTTTTCTTCCAGACCGGAAAGCAGATATCTGCTGTCCAGAGCGATCGAGCTGAGCCGCCTGAATTTGCCTCGCGGATTAAACTTTTCGTCATCGATCCACCGCGCAATATTCTTTACGACGGAATAAACGCACGCACCGAACGTCATTTCGCTAACGGCCTCGTCGAAGAGGTGAAACAATTGCGATCCGCACACGTTAAAGACAACACGAACGCACTCGGGGCTCACGCATATCGCCGCGTATGCGAATACCTCCGCGGCGAACGGACGCTCGAGTCGGCGATCGAGATGTCCAAACAGGACGTTCGTAATTACGCCAAGCGTCAATTAACCTGGTTTCGCCGTGAGCCCGACGCCCAATGGCTAAGCGGATTCGGCAACGAAGATGCGGTCATCCAGGCGTTGTGGAAAGCGATAGAAATATAGCGAAAGTCTAAAGAAACTCCGCTTACTCCTTTCTTCCTTTGCGTTCTCCGCGGCTTTGCGTGAAAGTTTTCTTTCGACCGGGAAGGCCGTTATCGAGGCCGGGCGAAAAAATAATATTTCGGTGGCTCTGAAATTTGTTATACTCGTGAGTGCATCACCTGTCCCTCTCAATATTTGAAGGAAATGATATGGAAAAACAACCTGCCCAAAATATTCAAGATGCGTTTTTGAATTCGGCTCGTCGGGAGCGAGTGTCGGTGACGATTCATTTGTTGCACGGATCGACCGTGTCGGGCAGGATCAAAAGCTTTGATAAATTTTCCGTACTGCTCGACGTTGGCGGCCCGGACGTACTGATATTCAAACACGGTATTTCATCGATCTCGCAGGAAAGGCGTCCGCCAAACGATCACGCATCTTGAAGGGAAAATTCATAACGTTTGAGGGAATCGACGGCAGCGGCAAATCGACGCAATTGCGAATGCTGGCCGCGTCTTTGCGCGATCGCGGCGTCGATGTAATTACTTCGTGCGAACCAGGCGGCACTCCGCTCGGACGTGCGCTCAGAGCTTCTTTTCTCGAAACCGAAGAGACCGTCGCCCCGATGGCCGAGCTGCTCGCCTTTGCCGCCGATCGGGCACAGCACGTCGAGTTTCTGATCAAACCCGCGATCGCGGCCGGAAAAATTGTTATCTCCGACCGCTACGCCGACGCGACCGCCGCCTATCAGGGAGCCGGCCGAGGCTTTCCCGCCGACAAGGTCGCTCAGGTGATCGACCTCGCGACCGGCGGCCTCAAACCCGATCTGACGCTCTTCTTCGACATTCCCGTCGAGACCGCCATCGAGCGAATGAGCATCCGCGACGAATCCGAAGCAAAACCAAACCGAATGGACGCCGAAACCGCTGAATTCTATTCCCGCGTCAGAAATGCATACCTCGACATAGCAAAAGCCGAACCCAAAAGATTCGTCATTATCGACGCCAGCGGCTCGATCGACGAGATTGCCGTGAGCGTCTCAGAAACTGTATCCGGCCTTTTAATATAGAAAGGCTTTGGCCTACCCGTTATTTATGTTCAAAAAGCTCATCGGCAACAATCAGGTCAAGGATATTTTGCGGCGGTTCGTCGCTAATAAACGTGTGCCTAATTCATTGATGTTCGCGGGTGACGAGGGCGTCGGGAAACGCCAGTTTGCGATCGAGCTGGCAAAGGCTCTGATCTGCATCGATCCGACCGACGGCGAGGCGTGCGAGGTGTGCTCGGCGTGCAAACGAGCTGACACGTTCGCGTTCCCGAAGTCGGACGACAAAAAGGCGCACGAACGCGTCGTCTGGAGCGACCACCCCGATGTCGGAATGATAATTCCGTACAATCGAAATATTCTGGTCGACGCGATCCGTCATATCGAGTCCGAGGCAAATTTTCAACCGTACGAAGCCGCGTCGCGTTTCTTTATCATCGACGATGCCGACAAAATGAACGATTCGGCCTCGAACGCATTGCTAAAAACTCTCGAAGAGCCGCCCGCGTCGTCGCACATATTTCTCATCACTTCGCGTCCCGACTCGATGCTTGCGACGATCCATTCGCGGTGCCAGACACTGCGGTTCGCCCCTGTCGCGGCCGACGATATCGAACGATATCTAATCGAAGAACGTGCCTTCACCCACGACGAAGCCAAACTCCCCGCCCGCCTCGCCCGCGGTAGTATCGGCCGTGCCGTGACGATCGACGTCGAAAAATTTCGTACTCGTCGCGAGAAGGTTTTATCCGTCATTCAAAACGTCATCAATACCGGCGACATCGCCGCCCTGCTCCGCACTTCGGAGGAGCTCAACGATGCCAAAAACAAAGACAGTTTCGAAGACAACCTCGACATTCTCCAATCGCTTATCCACGACGTCTGGACAATAAAGATCAGCGGCGACGAAACACGCGTCGTCAACACCGACCTCGCCACCGAGCTTTCAACCCTCGCCGCGCGAAGCGGCCGAGCAAATTTCGCGTCCTGGCTAGACCAGATCGAAACCATGCGCCAAAACTTCGCCGTCAACATCAACCGAAAAGTCGCGACGGATGCGTTATTTGTTTCGATGGCGGGATAGGCGTTGGAACAAATCGGACTCTACGGTGTCTAAGCTAGAATGAAGATCCGTCATTTCTATATAATTTGCCTCCTGTTATTCTTCGTCGGGCTTGCCCACGGCCAATCGATTAATAAACCTCGAAAGAAACTCGCAAAGCAGACCAAGAAATCGACAGCGGGACAAAAAAAAGTTCGGACAATTTCACTCGGCGTGCTTAATGGTAGGGCGATAGATTTGAAAGTACCCAAATATCCGAAAGCAGCAAAAGCGGTGAATGTGTATGGCCAAGTTACGGTTGCCGTTTTGATCGGCGAGACCGGAAAGGTGGTCTGGGCAAATGCCAAAAAGGGGCATCCGCTTTTACGAACAGCGGCAGAAACGGCGGCTTTACGATCAACTTTCTGGACAACCTTGCTTAGCGGCGTTCCAGTTAGAGTTAATGGGGTAATAGTTTATAATTTCACCCTTCTCTCATGGAATTGGCTCGAGATCGGATACGCACTTGGCGGTGGCAATTCTTATTACTCGATCAAATCATTAGCTAGTCAGTTTCCTGTCGGTTATGCAGATGAGTCTCGCCTTCTGACTCAAAAGGCAGATGCTGGCACTCTAATTGCGATAATTCAAAGTAAATTATCTGGTGATAGTCGTTCAAAATGGCTGTTTGACCTTGGCCTCGTAATCTCGAAGTTACGATCAACCAGTCGGCGTGACGACACAGAACTGAAAGCGATTGGCCTTGAGGCAAGCAATTTCTATCTATCTGCCCCGTCCAACGTCTCGCCGATCCTATTGAATCATCTTAAACGGCTAACCTACATCATCCATAATCCCGACGAGGAAAAATACGACCCGATTCGCGGCAACGAAGTGTACCAGCTTGTCTCAAAAATGGAAGATCAGTTTCCGTTTATAGGACGTTAGGGCTAGTGAAGTTCGGCACCCGAGTCTGTTATAATTTGCAAATAAATGGAACTCACTCAAACCGCACCAGAAGAAGATCCTAAACAAATCGCGAATCGCCTACTCGCGGCGTCCGGAGTTTTCGCTCTGATCGGTGGGTCGGCGGCGGTGGCTTATTTTGATCCGACGAAAACGCATATGTTTCCGGTTTGTCCGCTGTTCGCGATCACTGGGTTCGCTTGTCCGGGATGCGGATTAACTCGGGCGTTTCATGCTTTTTTTAATGGCGATCTGGTGACCGCGATCGATTTTAATCTGCTGACGCCGGTGTGGGCAGTGATCTTTGTTTATCTCGCGGTGTCGTTCACGATGACCGCCATACGCGGCAAAGGCCTGCCGATGTGGCCGACGAATCCCAAATTTCTAGCAATAGCCGCCGCAGTCCTACTAACCTTTGGCGTCCTCCGAAACATCCCGGCCTATCCATTCACGATCCTCTTTCCATAAAGAGTTTAGCCACGAATGGCACGAATCAAAGAAATATTCTTATTCGTGTCATTTGTGTTAGTCGTGGCTAAAACTTCTTAAGTGATCTGCACTAACGGATTGGTTTCGGCGATGGATTTGGCGGCGGCGCCTTCTTTGCGGAGAATTTCGACCTCTTTTACAAATTCTTCGACAATGTCTACGCCTGCGACCTTTCGCATCGGCACGCCGTCTTTGAAGATCATTCCTACCTGCCGGCCGAAAGTGATGCCGAGTTGCGAATCGTGAGCTTCGCCGGGGCCGTTGACCGCGCAGCCCATGATCGAGAGATGCAGAGGTTCCTCGACGTGGGCGAGACGACGTTCGACCTCGGTGACGATCTCAACGAAATTATCGATATCGAGGCGTCCGCAGGTCGGGCAGGCGACGACGGTCACGCCGCGTTTTCTTAATTCCAGCGATTTTAGTATTTCCCACGCCACGCGAACCTCTTCGTGCGGTTCGGCTGCCAGCGAGACGCGGATCGTATCTCCGATGCCCTCATGAAGCAAAATTCCCAGCCCGATCGCCGACTTGATCGTCCCACCAAACGGAGTTCCGGCTTCAGTCACACCAAGGTGCATCGGGTAATCGACCTTCACCGCCATCAACCGATAAGCCTCGACCATACGGTTTACATCTGAAGCCTTGAGCGAAATAATGATGTCAGAAAACCCGAGGTCTTCGAGAATACGCACGTGCCGCATGCCGCTCTCAACCATCGCCTCGGGCGTTGCGGTGCCGTATTTTTTGAGTAGGTCTTTCTCCAGCGAACCGCCGTTTACACCAATTCGGATCGGCACTTTCCGAGCCTCTGCCGCCCGCACGACCTCGCGAACGCGTTCGATTGAGCCGATGTTCCCGGGATTGAGCCGAAGTTTATCGACGCCCGCGTCGAGAGCTTTCAGCGCGAGCTTGTAGTGAAAATGAATGTCTGCCACGATCGGCACGTCGGTCCGCTTGCGGATCTCGTGCATCGCCGCCGCCGCGTCATCATCAGGAATCGCGATCCGAACGATCTCGCACCCGACCGTCACCATTTCCTCGATCTGGCGAACCGTCGCATCGACATCGGTCGTGTCCGTTTTGGTCATCGACTGAACAACCACGGGTGCACCGCCGCCGATCTGAATGTTGCGAACCATTACTGGTCTTGTAGGCTTACGCATGATTATTAAATCTGTGCACTTGAATCTGATTGCCTTCGAATCAGCCAATCTGCATGTTTGGCTTTGAAACCTGCCATCTCCTCGTCGAACTCATCGGTATTAATTTTAGCGTTATACCGATCTCGTTCTCGATCCGTTAAAACTTTACACCTTTGATATCTGAATTCTTCCGAGATTCGATTCATCCATGAAGCTGTTTCGAAACATTCACCGCCATTCCTATCAAATTTGAAACTTCAGATCTCAAATTTGAGAATCGCGGGAGGCCTTCGCATAGCCGCAACATTGAGCGAGATTCTCCGGCCGATCCGCGAGCTATATACAAAAACTGGATGAGTTCCACGGTCGAACCGCGTTCGAAACCTTCTGCGATATTGTTCGAAACTGACAACGTCGATCTCTCGAGCTGATTCTTAGTATCACCTAAGGCCTTGAAATCAGCCTTTTCCGTTAACTCAAATACCTTAGCGCAAATGCGATCGCGGCGTTCCAAACTGGAAGTTCTTAAAACGTGGAATATTTCATGCCAAATTTGAGATTTCAAATCTCAAACTCAAATTCCAGATTCCTAATTTGAGATTTCAAATTTGAAATCTCAAACCAAGATCTACATTCCTATCAACCGCGATACATCAAAGAAAATCACCGTGACCATGAGCAATAGAACGATCGCGAGCCCGGTCAACTGTATACGTTCGCGGGCCACCATCGAGAGCGTTTCGCCGAACCACGACAAGACCTTTTCGATGCCAAGCACCATTATCTGGCCGCCGTCGAGCATCGGAATGGGCAGTAGATTCATCACGCCAAGACTGAGGCTGATCGCCATGAGTACCGAAATTAACCCGATAAAACCGCTCGCAAAAACCGTCGTGACAATGACCTGACCGATACCGATCGGTCCGGAAACTGTGTCGCGAGCCGAACGCTCACCCGTGCCAACCTGGCCCAAAGCCTTGCCCGTCAGCCGCAGTATTCTCAAATTCTGATCGACCGCCCAGCCTGCCGCCCCGACGATACCGATAGGTTCGCGGTTGGCCAGCAAATTCTGATCAAAGCCGATGCCGATGCGCCAGTCATTATTTTTTTGCACGGCATTGGTCGAGATCTCAAGCCTCTCGCCGTTGCGCGTAACAGACAGTTTGATCGGCTGATCCTTTGCCTCGCCGACAAAGATCTTCATCTCCTGAGTGTTACGGATCGCTTTGCCATTCACCGAAGTTACCCAATCGCCTTTCTGCAGACCCGAGGTCGCGGCGGGCATATCGGGCTCGATCATTCCGACGACCACCGGTTCGGTCCCGGCATCGGGAACCATATCCAAAAATCCGCCGGATTGGCCTTTTTCGGTAACTTTCGTTGGGGCGATCTTTAGCGGAGTCCGTTGGCCTGCGCGCTCGACGATGATCGGCACTTCTTTCTCAGGAATAAGCAAAGCGTCGTCCGAGATGCGGTCCCACGATGGGCTGTCGAGCCCGTCAAAACCGACGATACGATCACCGACCTTAATTCCGGCCTTCTCCGCCGCTCCATCCGCCTTAACAAATCCGACGATAGGCGCTGGATTTGCGGGAACGCCATACACCAGAGCCATCGTGAACGGGATCGCGAGTGCGAGCATGATATTCATGAACGGCCCGCCGATCATCACGAGGAATTTCTGCCAACGCGGACGCAGTTCGTACAGTTCCGATTCCGGAACAACCTCGGTCGAACCATCTTTTGCCTCAAGCGGACCGGCACCCTCGTCGCCGTAAAGCTTTACGTACGCACCGAGCGGAATCGCCGATATGCGGTAATCCGTGTGGCCGACCTTAAAACCGAGAACTCTCGGCCCGAGCCCAAAAAATGAATAAGCCTCGACCCGCATCCCGAACATCTTAGCTACAATAAAATGGCCGAATTCGTGAATGTTGATCGCGATCCCAAGGACAAAAAGAATGGCTAAAATTGCTATTAAAAAATCTGGCATCAAATAATTCCTATATACAAAACTCTTAAACTTAGAGTGTGCCTACAAACTCGCGGTTGCAAATTAACTCTACTCTCAGGGCAACATGTCCGAGACATCTATTTCGCACTCCGGTTTTGACAGCGATGAAATAGATTGGCTTTCGCCAACGATCGTTTGTTCTGAATAAACAAAGCCCAAAACGGGATCTTCAACTCTATTTCGGTAAACCTCAAGACATCGGTCTTTAAGGTTCAAGATCCAGTATTCTTCGATGCCGGTTCGGGCGTATAACCTCGATTTGACCGTCCGGTCGAACGGCAGCGTCGATTGTGAAACTTCGACAACCAGCACCGCAGTTTTAGGATGGGCCGCTGAAAAATCCCGTATCTGACCCGCGATAACCGCGACGTCGGGCTCCGGCTGGGAGGTGTCGCCTGCATCTATCGGAGCCTGTGTCCGCACGTGAAAATCTTTTCCAAATACTGATCGCAACAGTTCAGCCGTTAGCTCAAGCCCTGTCACGTGTGGACTTCCCAAAGGAGCCATCTCGATTATCTCCCCCTCTATAAGCTCAACCCGCTCTCCATTAAAGAAGCCAAGTTCCCCCAAACGATAGTATTCGTCGCTGGTCCATTTCTTTTGTAATGATGCAGTTTCCGAACGATCGCCGTACATCAGTTGGCCAACATGCGGTATGTCGCGGTATTCCACATTTACGGTTTGCATACTTATAACCTCACTTCGCCGAGGCGGACTTACTTAGATTCATTATAGCGCGCTCCCGTGCCCATTTGTCAGTTTCGAGGACGGTCTCGAGACTTGTTACCGGCCGTGATTCGTGGTCGTTCATAACGGAGCGGTTGATCTCGGCGATGTCGTTTAATTTAATTTTTCCGTCGAGAAATGCCTGCACCGCCATTTCGTTGGCGGCGTTAAGAGCGGCGGGCATGGTGCCGCCGCTCCGCAGTGCGTCGTACGCGAGCTGCAAACAAGGGAAGCGGGCAAGGTCCGGCTCCTCAAAATCAAGACGGCTAAGTGCAGTGAGGTCGAGCGGCGCCAGGCAATTTTCGCGGCGATCCGGAAAGGTGAGCGCGTATTGGATGGCGTGCCGCATATCGGTCACACCTAACTGGGCAATGATCGAACCGTCGACCATCTCGACCATCGAATGCACGATCGATTGCGGATGCACAACGACCGAGATCTGGTCCGCCTCGCACCCAAATAACCAACACGCCTCGATCACCTCAAGGCCTTTATTCATCAGCGTCGCCGAGTCGATCGTGATCTTGTCGCCCATCTTCCATTTCGGATGGTTGAGGGCCTCTTCGCGAGTGGCGTTCGCGATCTTTTCAGCCGTCCATTCGCGAAATGGCCCACCCGACGCGGTCAGGATCAATCGCCGCACCTCGCTCCGTTGTTCGCCGCGAAGGCACTGGTGCAAAGCGTTGTGCTCGCTGTCGACCGGCAGTATTTCGGCACCGGATTTAGCAGCCGCAGCGGTCATCAACTCACCCGCGATCACCAGCGTTTCTTTATTCGCCAAAGCGACGCGTTTGCCCGCCTCGATCGCTCTCAAGGTCGGCACAAAACCAACGGCACCGACCGTTGCCGACACTACGGTTTCGGCCTCTTCGTGAGTCGCAACCGCAACCAATCCGGCTTCGCCGATCTCGATTTTGGGGATTTTTGCATTCAGCGAATGCAGAGCGCGTGTTAATTTTTCCGCACCGTCATCGTCCAAACAAGAAACAAGTTCAGGCGTGAACGCGGCGATCTGCTCCGCAAATTTTTCGATATTGCGTCCGGCGGCCATCGCGACGACGCGTGTGTCGCCCAAATGCTCGACTACTTTGAGAGTGTTGCAGCCGATCGAGCCGGTCGAACCGAGGATTGAGATGGCCTTCATAAAATCCGACTTAGAATAGCATATCCGGCCTTTGGAGTGAATCTGGAGTTGTTCGTAATAACTGAAAACTAATAGCGTCGAACGGTAAATTATAGGTATCAGCTATCTGTTCTTCCGGAGTCAACGCTCTTCGGATTTCGCGAATTCGATCGGTGCTTCGATGCGGTTGGTTTTGATTTCGCCGGATGCCTGTTTGCGGGCGAGGAATTGGTTAAACTCTGCCGATCGATTTTTCGGCACGCTGAGCGTCTTCCAGTCCGACGATCTGAAATGTTTGGCGAGTAAAACGATCTGCCCGACGTGATAAGCATAATGCGTCAACTGGCGATTGATCGCTTCGACGATGCTGTGCGGCTCGCCGCGAATCGTGATCGTGCGGGAAAAATCTTCGATCGTTAGCGGCTCGATATTGT
>JBBRUA010000093.1:0-10222 GCA_038248245.1 Pyrinomonadales bacterium
ACCTTATACACCACGGCAGCCTTGGTCGCGGCGATGACAGCGTCGGCCGCGCGTCCGATAGCGGGATCGGCGGACATCGCTTTGATGTTCGTGGCGTAGTGAACGAGGTCGAAGAACTCCGCGACCGACGCACCTTTTCCGCGAGAACCGAATTCCTCAGTTTTACTGCGGGCACGCGCCACTTTCAGCAGATTCGCCCGTCCACCGGCTTTGATGAACGCCTGATTACTCACGCCGAGGTCGTTGATCGCCGTGTTCAAAGCCTCGATCTTGCTGAGATCCGTCATGCTGAGCGTGATGCTCACGTCGCGATTGCCCTGATCGTCCCGGCCGTAGTAGGCACCGTACGTGTCAACCACCGCTCTGCCCAGACCGAAGGCGTCGACCGCCGTATTGGCCATGACTTTGCCAAAGAGAGCTTCGTAATCCCAACCGTTGCCGGGCTCGAGCTCTTCGCTGGCGACCAAAACCTTCCCGTAAGGTGCGACCGTGCGCGCGACCTCGTAATTCGCCATCAGGCAGGCGTCGAATCCAATCATGTCGATCTTCGGGATCGACTGCGAAGTCAGGCCGAGCGCCGTACCGAGCTCGGTCATCGATAGGCTGTCCTGGTTATTGCCTTCGTCCGCGAGTATCCCCGGCCAGCCGCTGCCGTGATTACCAAAGATTAGCGCGTAACGCTTGGCGGGAAACCGCGCCGCCATCGCGTTGACAAATCCCGCGAGGTTTGCCGGGTCGCCCATGTTCATTTCACCGGGATCAGCCAGCTCCTCGAGCTTGCCCTTTCGTACCATGACGAGCTTGGTCGTCGTCCAATTGCGCAGCCCGCCAACGGCGCGGTTGGTGTAACCCGCGTCTTCGTCGCCGCTGACGTGGCGATCGACGAGCGCGACAATGTTTACCTTCGCATTGCTCCCGACCGTCATCATCTCGTCCAGATCATTCATCTGCGCCGATTCGAGATCGTTATCCGAGTCCATGTAAAACATGAACGTCCACTCCGCCAAGGGTTTCGCCGCCGGAGCAGTTCCCCCCTGCGACCGAGCGACGCCTGAGAATAATCCAATAACCACAGTCGCAAACGCGACAGCACATATACGCTTCATAATTTTTCCTCTGACTAACCGGTGATTTAGGTCAACGACATTCTACGACATATTGACCAAAACAAAAAAGCAACCGGGCAACTGTTCACTTATATAATTGGATCCATTCCCGTCAGGATTGGCCCCGCCGACCACAAAAAAAAGGGCGTCCCGTGACAGAAACACCAGAATCGCCCTTTTCTCCATACTGAGATCGCCGCGAACTACTTCTTCGGCGTCTCAACCGTCACCGGTTTCGCTGTCTTGTCGTCCTTTTTCTCCTCAGCCTTCTTGTCGTCGGCCTTCTTGCCCTCGGGCGAAGTCGTCGGTTTGGCGACCGGAGCCTTCGGATCGACCGTCGTCGTCGTTACGGGACTGACCGGCGATACCGGACTGACCGTCGCGATCGGAGCAGGCGTCGTCGGCGGTTTGACCGGAACATTGTTCACCGCCGTTCCACCGCAAGCACCCAAAACAGCGGCCGAGACCGCAATAACTGTTGATAAAACTAAACTTCTCATTGTAATTTTCCTTTGTAAAAATCGAAGCACAGGCTAAAGCCGCCCGCGAGCTGACATCCGTCACAGCCGGAATGATCGTGAACGTCTTTCCGCGAAAAGCCGGTCAAACAACCAACCATCCACCGCCCAAAATCAACGCTACGTCTCGTAGAACGAAGCCGCACACAGTTCTTGCAAATTATTATTAAAGAATTTTTCTTGCGGAAAAAAGTGTCCAAATGCCCGCTACTGATGCACCGGACACATCTCTTTCGGATCACTTCCGCGTTGGAATGTTTTCGGTTCCTTGATCGGACATTTAAGCGTCGCCCGCACGCCCGAGGTCGGGCAGATCATTATCGTCACGCTTCCCTGCGTGTCGTCGGCGACGGAGCGGCTCTGCGATTCGGGCTTCGTCGGATCCGGCGGTTCGGCTCCATCCTGCCAAGTTGAAGATAAAGGCGTCGGTGACGGCGTCGGCACCGGCTTTGGATCGAGATCTATATTCTCGTCGAGCGTCGGGAGCATTGTTTTATTCGGTACGGTCCCCGCAACAAAGATCTCGACTCGTCGAAACTCAGCCGGAACGTCTGTCACGTAGATCTCTTTTGGCTCGGCGATCACATCCTCAAACGCCACTTCGTTGCCTGCGTCATCAATAACGGTTCTCGGCAACGGAGTCGGTGTCGGCGAAGCCTTCACGCCCATCGCTTCAGTTGCGTCGAGTTCGCGGATCAGCGTGCCGTTGCGAATGTCGATCTCGGCTTTGCGTACGCCGGCCGGCATCATCCAGTCGCCGTTCCATTCCGGATTGGTCGCGAGTGCGGCCTTCATAAAATCGGCCCAGACCGGCATCGCTGAGTCCGAACCTTTCATTCCCAGATCGTCGCCATTATCGAAACCGACGTAAACCACGCAGACAAGTTCCGGCGTAAATCCTGCGAACCAGCCATCCCGCGATGTTCCCGTTTTCCCCGCAAATGCCGTTTTCCCCGCCACATTTCGAAATCCCCAACCCTGTGCCTGGGCCGCCGTACCGCGATTGATGACATCTTTCATAATGTCGTCCATCACGTACGCGACGTCCGGACGGACCACATTCTTTCGATCCGGCGCCGACAGCGAAACCGTCCGTCCGTCACCCGAAGTAACCTGCGTGATCGGCATCGGCAAAACGCGGTCGCCGAGATTAGCGAACATCGTGTATGCTGTCGCAACCTGCAACGGCGTCGCCTCAGCCGTACCGAGTGCCATCGACGGATACGCTTTCTCGACCTTCGGAAAACCGGCCTTGGTAGCGAGATTCATCACCTTGCCGACATTCACCTGCATCGCAAGATCCACCGTGATGACGTTCTTGCTCTTCACAAGTGCATCGCGCAGCGTTGTCTCTTTGTTCGAAAAGAAATCGCCAAAATTACCGGGCTTGTAAGTGTTCTGATCAAAGTTAAATGTCTTCTTCTCGTCCGTGAAAACGCTGGCAGCCGTAAACACCCGCGAACCTGAATCGTAGGCAGAGTTGATCGCCGCTGCATACACAAACGGCTTAAATACCGATCCCGGTTGCCGCTGGGCGTCAGTCGCTCGGTTAAATTGATTCTGCTGATAATCACGTCCGCCGACCATCGCGACGATCTCTCCGGTCTTCGGCCGTATCGCCACCAGAGCGGCGTTCAGATTCCCTTTCGCCTTCTTTGGAAAGTATTTATCGAGCGCTTCGAGCCGTTTATTGACGATGTCATACGCCATCCGCTGCAGATCCGGATCGATCGAAGTGTAAATTCGCAGGTGCTGGACCGCCTCAGGATCGCTGACGACCTTTGGCAATTCCTCGGTCACGAACTGCGAGAAATACGGCATTCCCTGCAGATCTTTTCGATTTGATATCTGCCGAAGCTCGATAATTGACTGTTTTCCTTCGGCCATCTGGATTTCGGAAATATCGCCCGTTTCGAACATCGATTCGAGAACCTGATTGCGTCGTTCCGTTACTTTTTGCAGGTTTTTATATGGATTATAACGGTTAGGGCTTCGCAAAATTCCCGCGAAAAAAGCCGCCTCCGGCAGTGTTAGTTGGGACACGTCCTTGCCAAAATATGCATTCGACGCTTCCCCGACGCCGTAGATCGACACGCCCGACTGTTGTCCGAGATAGATCTGATTCGCGTAAAGGGTGAATATCTCTTCTTTGCTCAATCGCGTCTCAAGAATTACCGACATGAACGCCTCGGTCGCCTTGCGTTCGAGCGTCGGATCGTTGTTGAGCACCGTGTTCTTTACCAGTTGCTGCGTGATCGACGAACCGCCTTGTCTCGAAAGCGGCGTATTTTCTTCGCCATCGTAACGCCGCCACAGGGCACGGGCAATACCGCGGAAATTGACGCCGTAATGTTCAAAAAAGGCTCGATCCTCCGTCACCGTGATCGCTTTAATAAGATGCGGCGGCAAATCATTGTAGGTGATTGTCTTTCGTCGGCCGTCGCCCTCCGCGGCGATCGAACTCAACATTTTCGGCTCGAGTCGAGCGTCCTTGACCTCGGCCTTTGAATCGCGATCGCCGATCGCGGCGACAGACTTTAGATCTTTCTTAAATTTAACGGACAATGAAGGAAATACCTTCTTCCCATCGATCGTTCCGCCGGTTCCCGGCTCGATCGCGACCACATCACCCTCGACCGCATACCGGCTGCGCGAGATATCTGCCTTATTATCTTTCTCAATGTATCCCGCCGTTTTTAGATAATCGACCAAACCCTGCGGTGAGATCGCCTCGTCCACCCGAAGCGTCTTTGGCGCCGAGTAAATACCGGCAGTCGGCGTAAATACTTCTCCGCTCAGCAGCCTCCGATCGAGCCGGTCTGAAAACTCGAACCAAAAATATGTAAACGTCAGAAACCCTACGAGAATCACGAGAAGCGAAACGCCAAGAGTCCAACGGTTGAACAAAGTATGGATCAGCCGGCGAAAGCGCGTCGGCGGCGGTGCCTGATAAACGGAGCTTCGCTTCGCCTTTACCCAACCTTGGGGCGGCAATTTTGAACGGCCGGTCTTTAACTGTGTTTCTTCGGACATTTTCGAATATCGACGAATATCGAATGCAGGGAAGGCGATTGAGGAAAGGCCTACTTGAATCTTATATATTTCGATGGCTTGATGTCTAGCAAATTATAACTTTTAATTGACTTATGAAAGTTTTGGTCACAGGCGGCAGCGGCTATCTCGGCACGCATATCAGGCAATTCTTCGACGCCGATGACCTCTCGCGAAAGAATGGACGGGACATTTTGAACCTCGGCGACCTCTCCGAGATCAGCAATTATGACGTCGTTATCCACATGGCCGCTCACCTCGATAAGTCCCCGGAATCGGCCAGACAAACGTTCCTGACAAATGTCGAAGGCACATTAAATATTCTTCAGAATATACGTGAGGATGCAGCGTTTATCTATCTGTCAACAAAGGATGTATACGGTCGCTTCGCGGATGGTTTTCGTGAGGTCCCCGAGACCTGTCCGACGATCTACGCCGGACAGTCAGCCCTCGAATGGTCAAAGCTTATCGGCGAAAGATACGTTGAATTTTACGCGAATCAGAACAATTTCCGGTCGTGCATTTTTCGACTCTCGACAACCTACGCTCCGCCAAGCGAGGATACGGTCCCGAATTTTGTCGGCCATTACGCCGACGCCATCAATAAAGGCGAACGGCTCCGTCTTCCGGGCGGCGGCTCACCGGTTCGCGACCTGATGCACGTCGACGACCTTGCTCGCGCCTGCCGTGCGTTCATAGAATCGATCATTCGCCACGGCACTTACAATCTTGGCGGTGGCCGGGAAAATGCGATGTCATTAGGCGACCTGGTCCAAAAACTCGAAGACGTCTCCGGCCTTCAGGCAGTGATCGACCAGGAAAACCCATTGCCCCCGCCCGTCCCGTTGAACTACGTCTCCGACCTCAACCTGATCATGCAGGAACTAGACTGGAAACCCGAGACCAACCTCGCCGACGGCCTAAAAACACTTTTTTAATTTTAAGGAAGATATTTAACGCAAAGACGCAGAGATGCGAAGACGCAAAGTCAGAGAACCTGGTTAATACTGTGCGAGAATCTTGGTTTCCTTTGCGGCTTTGCCCCTTAGCGACTTTGCGTTAAAACTTTTCTTGTAAACTAAAATCCACTATATGTCAGAGAACGAAAAAAGTAAGATCATTGTTGACGCCGCGATCGAGGTTCACAAAACCTTAGGTGGTCCGGGACTCATGGAGAGTGTGTACGAAGAGGCATTGGCGTGGGAGCTGGCTTCTCGCGGTCTCAGGGTCGAACGACAAGAGGAAGTGCACATTTTTTACAAAGGCAACATGCTCGCCTCGCCGCTTCGTTTAGACCTTTTAGTAGATGGTCTTGTAATCGTTGAAGTAAAAGCCGTCGTTCTGTACAACCGGATATTCGAAGCCCAAGCTCTTACTTATCTTCGACTCCTGAATCTGAAACTCGAACTCGTCATAAACTTCGGCGAGTCAAGAGTAAGCATGGGCATTAAACGAGTCGTAAATGGCTTATAATATTTTTGCGTCTTAGCACCTTAGCGTCTTTGCGTTAAAATATTCCCTCAATGAAGATACTCGTTCGCGGGACAAATTGGATAGGTGATGCGGTGATGTCGGTTCCGGCATTGCGGGAGCTACGTCGTATTTTCCCCGAAGCTCAGATCACACTTCATACGCGGTCGTGGGCGGACGGGTTGTTTCGTGATGCCTCGTTCATCGACGAGATCGTGACTTTCGACAAAAGCCGTTGGAAATACCGCGACGTGCTCGATAATTCCGAGTTTCTCAAAGGTGACGGCTACGATCTGGCGATCTTGTTTCCTAATTCATTCGAATCCGCTTTAACGACCTTTCTCAGCCGAATTCCGCGGAGGATAGGTTACAACAAAGACCTTCGCGGACTTCTCCTGACCGATCCGATCGCCGTTCCAGAGTGGAAGAATCGTCGTCATGAGGTCTTTTATTACCTTGGGTTGATAGCCGAAACGGAACGCCTGCTGTTAGGTCGCGAAACGGTCTCGTATTCGATGCCTGACATTTCACTCGAAATATCACCCGAACGCCGCTCCGATGCCAAGAATCAGTTAATTGATTTCGGCATCGATCCGAGCAAAAAGATCGTCGCCCTGGGAGTCGGTTCGACAAATTCGCGTGCCAAACGCTGGCCTGCCGAAAAATACGCACAATTGAATGACCTTCTACAAAGCGAACTAGATTCGAATGTGTTGCTTGTCGGTTCTCCGGACGAAGTGGATGTAGCCGAAAATGTATTCCAGCTCTCCGACAAAAACCCAATAAATATCGCCGGGAAAACCGATCTTGCTAATGCCGCGGCGATATTGAGCGAGATCGACCTGCTCATTTCGAACGATATGGGCCTCGCTCATCTGGCTCCGGCGGTCGGAACCCAGACGATCGCGATATTCGGTCCTACGAATCCGGAAACGACCAGACCGTTTTCGGACAATGCACAGGTCATCAGAAAAGTTGTAGAATGTTCCCCGTGCATGCTTCGTGATTGCCCGATAGACCACCGATGTATGGAATGGATAGGCGTTGACGAGGTTTTCGCGGCGGCATCTGAGATCCTTGATCCAGAACCTCAAACGCTCGAATCTCAATATTTAATATGAAACGACCAGCAATTTTCATCGACCGCGACGGAACCTTGATCGAAGAGGTTAATTTTCTATCGCGCGTCGAAGATCTGCGGGTTTTCAATTTCAGTAAAGATGCTATTCGATCGCTTAAAGATGCGGGTTTCCTGATCATTGTCGTTACAAACCAATCGGGTATCGGCCGCGAAATATACACCGAATCCGCCATGCATCTGATCCACGATCAATTACAGATCGATCTAGATAATGGCGTCGATGGATTCTATTTCTGCCCGCATCTCCCGGACGACGGATGCGAATGCCGTAAGCCGAATCTAGGTATGATCCGAGCGGCCCAGGCCGATTTTGATATCGATTTGGGTGGTTCGTGGATGATCGGTGATAAGAAAATAGATGTCGAAACGGGACGCAATGCTGGCATTCAAACCGCAATGGTTCTAACAGGTTACGGCGTCAAACATCAGGCATTGCTTGAGCATCCACCGACACTGATCTCCGTTGATTTTGGAAAGGCGGCGGTTGAGATCGTCAGCCTCGGACAAGGCAAATTAGCTGCGGCCGAAATCGTCCTCTAATCTGACGATGTCATCCTCACCAAAATAATCCCCGGTTTGCGTTTCAATGAAAACGAGCAATTCTTTATCGTCAGGATTTTCTACGCGATGAGCCGTTTGGATCGCGATGTCTATGGCACCACCGGCTTCGACTAGAATTTCAACCCCGTTTAATGTTACTTTAGCAGTGCCGCGCACCACGAACCAGTGCTCGGCACGGCGGGAATGCTTTTGATAACTCAGGCGCTTTCCGGGCAGCACTTCGATCCTTTTTACTTTATAATCTACCTCGTCTTCGAGAACGGTAAAACTGCCCCACGGCCGCTCGTCGTAGATCGGTGAATTGGTCTGATCTTCACTCTTTTGCATTGTATTCAGGCGAACTATGTTCAGTCTAAACGAAAAAGCTACCTCGTCCAATTCGGGACAGACGCTACAGATGCAAACACTGATCATCGGGCGTCTGATGGTGATCTTTATTCTGCTGGTGACAAGCTGGATATGGAATAGCGGACAGCTGCAGTTATCATTCGAAAAGTTCCCCCAAGATCTTTTTCTTGTCTTTCTGATCTCCGTCGGCCTTACAATTGTTTATTTCTTTTGGATCAGGCTTAGTAAGAACTATTTATTTCAGAAAAAGATCCAGTTCGTGCTCGATGCCCTGCTGATCACGTCTTTGGTCTGGCGAACGGGCGACCTGACTTCGCCTTATATAACGCTTTATATCGTTTTGATCAGCGTTTCGAGCCTTTCGCTAAAATCGCGTTGGACCTTACTAATGGCGTTGTTTTGCGTCGTGTTGTTCATCACGCTCGCACTTTTCGCTGCCACTGGCCTGATCGAATCATCAGTTGCCAATCAGGCCGGCGGTAAAACGATTCAGATCGTCAGCTTTCACGTGGTCGCATTCTTAGTTGTCGGCCTTCTCGCGTCAAAGCTATCGGATCGCCAGTCATCGGGCGAGGAATTGAAGGAAACCGCCAAAACGCTTGCGAGTCTTCGGGTTCTGCATGAACGAATAATCGAATCAATTCGCTCCGGACTTATCACCACCGATCTCGACGGCAAAATATATACGATCAACTCGGCCGCCACCGAAATAACCGGCATTAGTTCGGAGGATGCTCGCGGCGGATCTATATTTTCGACATTTGGCGATATTCGCGAACCGATAAAACTATCGCTCGATGCCGCCGCCGAAGGGGAACAGGTACCGCGTTTCGAGACGGCTCTCGAAACGCCTGACGGATTCGCGGTGCGCATCGGATACGGAGTCTCCCATTTGTTTTCCGAGTCGAACGAAGCGACGGGCCTGATCATTACGTTTCAGGATCTGACCGAGATCCGCTCGATGGAGGAAAGCGTCAGGCGAAAGGACCGTCTGGCCGCCGTCGGACGTGTCGCCGCCGGTCTCGCCCACGAGATCCGCAATCCGCTCGGAGCGATGCGTGGAGCGATCCAGGTGCTCGAGTCGACCACACCGAAAGGCTCGACCCAGGCCGAGTTGATGGACATTATTCTTAAAGAATCGGACCGTCTCAATAGCATCATCACGAACTTCCTAAATTACGCCCGTCCGGCGGCTACCAACTTCGCCGAAACCGATGTTGCGGAGGCGATCCGCGAAATGTTCAAACTCCTCCGCCACAGCCCTGATGTGCAGGACGAGCACATCCTGATCGACGAATCGGGCAGCGAGCCGGTCGTCATAGCGGCAGATACCTCTCAGCTAAAACAGATATTCTGGAACCTAGCTCGAAACGCGATCCAGGCGATGCCGGATGGCGGGCAGCTTCGAGTCGGACTGGAGGTAATCCCGAACAACCGAATACGGATCATCTTCGAAGACTCGGGCCGCGGAATGTCGCCGGAACAGGTCGAACAGCTATTCGAGCCATTCGCAAATTCAACCACGGGCGGCACCGGCCTTGGGCTGTCGATCGTCTATCAGATCGTTAAAGATCACAACGGAGCAATTAACGTTCGCAGTATCGAGGGCGGCGGAAGTATCATAACTATCGAATTGCCACGCGATAACCGCTCAACCAACGTCGAAGCTTTGCCGGCGGTTTCGGAATCGACTAAACTCGAAGGATTTTTGAAGGTAAAAAATAGTAATAACAAAGTCGAGAATTTTTCGTCTTGAATTAACTCGCGTATTTCTGTGAAAATACATATTGTGGTGTTCGCACACCTTTACCGCCTTTTCTTACGCAGAGACAGCCATCATTTCGAATGTCAAATATATTAATCGTCGACGACGAACAAAGCTTTAGACAATTGCTCAGCATCGTATTCGAGGGTGACGGTCACACCATTCGAACCGCGATGAACGGCCGCCAGGCACTCGAACTGCTCCACGAAGCTCCGGCCGACGTCATCATTTCGGACGTAAAAATGCCGGATATGGACGGCAT
>JBBRUA010000094.1:0-10219 GCA_038248245.1 Pyrinomonadales bacterium
GTAATGCCGAACGAATCGCCCGAAATACGTTCGGCCTCGTTACGCACCGTCCTATTTTGCGCGTCCGCAACCTGAGCGAATCCGACCGCCATCAACAGAACTGAGAATCCGAAGGAAAAGAGTTTTTTCACTTTCATATACTGCACCTCGACTATGCTTACGGCAACTATGATGCCACGAGTGAATATTCGACGTGAAAAACAAAAAGGACCCTCGCGAGAGAGCCCTTTTAGTATAGTTTACAAGGTGGTACAAACAACTACACTGTCTTTTCACTGCCGACTCTAAACCCTAAAGGTTACAGACGCCCAGAAACTCTCCCATTCGAAATCTTCTTTATTAGAGTGCGGGCGAATAAAGTGGGTGCGTGCGAACCAGTGGCCGCTGTCTGAAATAGCGATATTCGCCATACCATTTGCGTCGGTTATTTCATGAGATAGATACTTTCCACCGTTTACACCTTCGCAGCCGGTTGACACCCGCAAGCCGGCAATCGGTTTGCCTTCAAACAAAATCTGCACCGGCAGTTTCCGATTACTATCGATCTTCGATGGAGCGATCTGCGGAATGATCTCGAGCCGGTGGCCCGCGAGGAGAGCGGAAACGTCCTCGCCTTGTGTTCGGTTCCCTTCGATAAACACTTTGGCAAATTTCGTGTAGCTTTCCCGCTGAGGTGCCGTTGTGTCTCCCGCGACAAAATTCGGCTTGACGAATTCACCCGCGCTTTCTTCCGCGATATAGCCCGCGAATTTTTCGGCTTCGAGAGTGATCGGATGAGCGAAAAGGGCGAGAGACACGCAGAAGGAACGGTCATTTCCGCTTATAACATCGGTTATCAACGAAGTTTCTTCAACCCGGTAGTTTGTGATCGGAGCAAACCCGTCCGGCGAAACCAGTCGGAAATCGGCAACACGCTCGCATTTGACAGCCGAATCGCTCTCGGGAAAATGATCACCCGTATTAGCTTCAACGCGAATTCGAGTTTGTTCGTTTTTTCCTATCAACCATAAATTATGGCCGACGATTACCAGGGATGTGACACTGGCAAAAACAATCTCGGAGAAACTTGGCACTTGTAATTCAAGAAACATTTGGTAATTTTTCCTTCGTTTTAATCTTAACTTCGATTTCGCTCACAACTGGATTTTACTATCTTTACGCCGAACTATCGCAAGCCCACAGCGTTTGTTGAGTCAATTAATCAAAATGCCTTCGTGCATTTTGAGAACTCGATGGCACAGCGATTTGAGCAGCCTCTCATCATGGCTGACGATGATTATAGCCGTTCCGTTTTCAGCTATTTTAGACAAAAGCTGAAGAACATTTTTTGAAACAGAAGCGTCGAGAGCACTTGTCGGTTCATCAGCAACGATCAGTCTGGGTTTCGCCAGGAGGGCACGGGCAATTGCTATACGCTGGCATTGACCGACTGAAAGCTGATGGGGTTTCGCGTCCAAATCCACCTCCTCCAGCTCAATATCAACTAATGTTTTCCGGGCAATTTCGCGTCTTCTTTTCTGGGATGGTTTGTCGGACAAGTGTTTTGCCGTCAAAGGTTCAGTTACAGTGCGCCAGATTGCCCACCGCCGATCAAGGCTACCGATCGGATCTTGAAAAATCGGCATAATGAACCCTTTCCCACCCGTTTTGCCTGATTCTGATCTGCTCACGCCGCCAAATTTAACCGATCCGCTGGACGGATTTTCTATCCCGGCGAGCAGACGCAATAGTGTAGATTTGCCGCTTCCGGAGTCGCCGTAGATTCCGACTATTTCACCGTGCTTCACTTGCAGGTCGGCGCGTACGACGGCGGATACGGAATCGGTGCCGTGTCCATACACGCAGCTTAAATTTCTGGCATCAAGCACAACATCAGCGTCCGTTTTAAGTTCTGCGGACACCTTATGACCTGAACGGGGAACGGCGTCGAGCAAACGGACCGTGTATGGATGACGCGGATGCGCCAAAACTTCCGACGCTTTATCGATTTCAACGATTTGGCCGGTGTAGCAAACCGCGATGCGATCCGCGTGGCGAGAGACAAGATCGATATCATGACTGACGAGAAGTACCGCCGACCCTGCGGAACGCAAAGCCTTCAAAATCGAATCGGCACGGCCAGCGTCGAGTGCGCTCGTAGGCTCGTCGGCGATGACCAATCGCGGGCGATGTGCGGTTGCCGCCGTAATGGTCGCGCGTTGCAGCATTCCGCCGCTCCACTCGTGCGGATATTTGCGCGCCTTAATTTCGGCGTTTGGAATTCCCAATTTTTCAAGCGACTCAACAATCGAATTTTTAGGCGGCTCGATTCCGTGAACCCGCCAGGCGTCAGCAATATGAGATCCCACCCGTGCCAGAGGATTGCATGAGCCAAACGGATCCTGCGCAACAAATCCGAGGACCAGACCGCGCAGGCCTCGCATTGTTTCGGTTGACGCTCCGACTATTTCCGTTTCGCCCACGCGAATCGAACCGGTGATCTTCGTATTTGCCGGAAGCAGCCCGAGAGCAGCCCGAGCCAGGGTCGTTTTACCGCTTCCGGATTCGCCCACTATGGCTAAACATTCGCCTTCCTTTACAACAAAGCTCACCTCATGCGCGGCGCAAAACCCGTTGGAATAGGTGACTGAAAGACGATTAAACTCAATGACGTTTTGTTTCATCTAACGATCTCCGCGTCACCTTTGTCACGTAGTGCATTGCCAATCAAATTCGCCGACATCACCGAAAGAAAAATGGCGATGGCGGGTGCGAGCAGGAGCCACGGCGCCGTGGTAAAGAACAGGCGCGATTCATTAAGCATTGCACCCCATTCCGAATCCGGCGGCTGAACCCCGAGTCCGAGAAACGATAGCCCGGCGATCGCGACGATCACGCCGCCCAGATCGAGCGTCACGACGACCAACATTTGTTCGAAAACCCCCGGCACGATATGTCCCGCGATGATCCGTGTCCAGCCGACGCCGCTCATTCGGGCTACAACTATGTCGGGCCGTTTGCGAGCGAATTGCACGTAGCTTCGCGCCAGTCTGGTGTAAAAAGCCAGCGACGAAATGACGAGAGCGATCATCAAATTTTCAAAGCCTACGCCCAATACACCAACGACTGCAAGTGCGAGAACGAGTTGCGGAAAGGCAAGCAAAACATCGACCGCCCGCATTGCCGCCGCATCTGTAATGCCGCCGATCATTCCGACGACGATCCCGAGGATCAAGCTAACGATCAGCGTTGCCGTTAGGACGAGCAGGGCCGCACCCAGCGAACGCTGCCCCCCGGCGGCAACACGGGCCAATTGGTCGCGTCCAAATTGATCCGTTCCGAGCGGATGGCTCCAACTGGGAGCTTCAAGTTTTGCTGAGACATTCTGGGTATTAGGTTGAAAAGGCCAGATAAACGGAACGGCGATTATTAAAAACACGAGTGCTCCGGCAATAAAAATTCCTATCCGCGCAGAATTTTCTCCTAGAAGTTTTCGCCCAGCCACACTTTTGAATGTCATCGTCCTCCGCGAACCGAGATTCTTTCCGGCCGCAAACGCGGGTCAACAACCGCGCTCAATATGTCAACCAATAGACTCGCCGAGATGAAAGCAATCGTACTAACAATGACGAAACCCTGCACGACTGGTAAATCACGAGCCGATATCGCACGAACCGCGTAGCTCCCAATACCGTCCCACGAAAAAACCGTTTCGATGATGGCAGCTCCGCCAAGCAGGGAGCCGATCCCAATGCAAACCACAGTCAGAAACGGCAAAAGTGCGTTTGGCAAAGCGTATCGCCACAAAACGCGCCAACGGGTTGCTCCGCGAGCCGTTGCTACCAGAGCGTAGCGAGCATTCATCGCATCGAGCAAGTTGGCGCGAAGCAACTGCGCCCAGTCCGCGGACCGACCGATTGACAAACATAATGCGGGCAGCCAAACATCCGATAGCGAACTGCTCGACACGACCGTCCCCCATCCGAAGCCGACGACGACGAATTGCAGAACCAGCAATCCGAGCAAAAAAGAAGGAATAGCCGAGCCTGCCTGCGTCAGCAGTTGAATCAATTTATCGGGGCTTTGACCAACGAACGCTGCACTTAAAAGCGCCGCCGATATTGACAGCAGGACTGAAAAACCGAGAGCAACCGTTGCCAGTAAAATCGTCGCCGGCAGCCGTTCGCCGATTTCCCGTAAAACCGGCTTTCCGGATTGATAGGAAATTGACAGATCGCCCTGCACCGCTCGTCGCAGCCAGACGAAATATTGCACGAGTTTGGGCTGATCGAGATCTAATTCCTCACGCGTTGCCGCGATCTCGAGCTGACTCGGATTTTCCACCCCGTGTGCCTGCAACGTGCGAATCGCCGGATCGCCGGGCGCGAGCGGTAGCAAAGCCCAGACGATTATGCTCGCGCCGAGCACAGCCAGGATTGCCTGACCGATACGTGCCCCGATCAGGGACACAAACGATCCGCGCCGCAAATAACTGGAGCGAAAATCGTTGGTCAGATTAATCAGCGTCCGGTCTGGTTTCATAAGTAACGTGCCGAAGATGCGGCGACGGTTTATAACTGCGAAATTTCTTTCCAACGACGATCCGCGAACGCACAAACACTGGGCGAACTTCAAAAGCCTTTTCTTCAATCACTAGTTGCTGAATGCGTTTTAGCAATTCTACGCGCCGCTCTTTGTCGAATGTTCGACCCAGCTCGTCAATTAGATCGTCGAGCTTGGCATCAGAGGCGCCGCCGTAATTGGTTTCTCCGGTGCTTGAAAGAAACTCACGGAGGGCCGGTTCCGGCGCTCCGCCCGTGGTTAAAATGCCCGGCGAGATAATTCCAGCGTTCCAATCTGCAGGGTTTTTCATCGCGGCGTTGATGTCATCGACCTGCCCTATTTTGAGGTCGAAACCGATTTCGCCTAGCTGCGCCTGAATGGCCGTCGCCAGCGTCGTCCAATCCGGCTGTTGCGGATACACCAAAAAAACGGCTTCGAGAAGCCGATTATTCTTGTAACGGAACCCGTCCGAATTTAATTTCCAGCCGGATTCCTCAAGCAATGTTTTAGCCTGTTCGATCTCCGTTCTTTGGTTCTGGATCGCCCACGGATAATTCGGCGCGTAGAAACCGGTCGCCGTTTCAAATACGCCGTCCATGACGTTTTCGGCAAGTTGTTTATAGTCGATTCCCAATGAAAAAGCTCGCCGTACGGCGGCTTCGTCAAACGGGAAATGGCGTACGTTAAAAAATATTCGGGGCCCGCCGCGGCTTTTCTCGCTGGTGACGAAAAAGGCGTTTTGCTGATTCGCAAGTATTCGTTTGGCTTCCGTGGGCATATAGAGGGCCACGTCCGCTTCTCCGTTTTGCACCGCCAAGATTCGTGCTTGCGGATCGCTCACAAAACCTACACTCACTTTTTCGAGCGGCGGCCGACCGTGCCAGTAATTCAAATTCGGCTCGAGCTGCATTTGGCGGTCGTTGAGGCCGGCGATCTTATAGGCTCCGGTGTAGGCACCGGCGATCATCAATTTAGCGGCGTCGCTTCCGGCGGCATTCACCGATTCCACATCGTAAATCGGAAAAACAGCTTCATCTGCAAGTGCGGCGGGATCGTTGGGGTCGGGATCCGTCGTTGTCAATATGAGTTCGCGTTCACCCGAAACTTTTACGCTCGCGTTTGGAATTACGGCTTTGGTTGACGGTGAAAATTCCAACTGGCGATTCATCGCAGCCGCCAAACCGTCGGCGGTCAAGGGTTTGCCATTTTGAAATTTTATATTCGGCCGCAAGGTCAACCGCCAGTTTAATTGGTCAATCGGAGCGAAGGATTCCAAGACCCACGGCTGAATATTATTGTCGTCATCGAGCATCAGCGGCAATTCGGCTACACCGTATTCGACGAGAAAATAGTGGGCCGATTTGAGCGGGTCGAGATTCTGGATTCGATAGGAGGTTACGATTCGTAAATTGAGTTTATCTTGACCGATTCCCGTTTCATCCGAACGGGAGCAGGCTCCAAGAAGCGCTGAAACCGCAAGCAAATAAATAACAGCGATGTTTCGCGCTTTACACCTCATTTGTCGGTAACACGAGTGGCCTGGCTCGCAACAATTTGCCATCTTTTGCCGGGCTTAAAGTAGACCGTCGTCCAGCGATATCGGACAACTTCCCCATTACTTGTGATTATGCTTAGCCCGTTGGCGACCGCCGTCGCGGCTCCATAAAATCGAATCTGAATTTCAAGAGTCTCCGCCGATTCGATCGTGAGATCTCCCGATAAGAGTGCCGCGACCCGTTTCGTTTTATCATCGATCTGTCCCGAAGCGTGAGTATGCGAGAAATCCTCGGCGAACATTCCTTCAAGAGCTTTACGGTCACGCTGCTTTATGGAGCGCACAAGACCACTACGGAATTCCGTAATTTTCGCAATCCGTGCAGGCTGCGCCAAAACGTCACTCGAAAAATTCGCGAATGCCATCACTAAAACCGGCAAAAAAATAGAAATTTTCGTCATATTCTCTTAAAAGCATTATATAATGCTCCCCGTTAGCTATCTCAAATCAGACAAGGAGCAAAGAAATGAACGACGATCAACACGAACATAAACACGACGAAGCGACACATACGCACGAGCATTCGCATGACGACCCGCATCACGAACATTCGCACGAGGGTGGCGAGGCGATTCACACCCACGAACATGCCCACACCGCCACCACGCATACGCACGACCACGGGCAAGACGAACACCACCCGCACTCGCACGATAACGAATAGTCATTAGGCATATTGGTATCTGCTCTAACATTTTGCGGGCGGGCACACGCCACATCTCAAAAACGTAGTTTCGCCGATAGTTGAAATGAGCGTGGCCCGCCAATTTGATAGAGCTGCGATAGTCCGGCTAACTGTTCGCCGAGCGTCCGCGTTGATCTGCCGAAGTTCGCGGTATCCGATAAAACGCCTGACGGATTAGCAAAATTTGCCCGGTTAAAGACATTAAATGCATCGACACGGAGCTGCAGATTGACTGCTTCCCTGATGCCAAGTGTCCGGCGCAGAGACATATCCAACTGATATGCCGGGAAACCGCGCAAGACGTTTCGTTCAAAACTCCCCTGACGATTTTCACTTGCTGCCGGAATGACAAAGGCCAGACGGTTAAACCGTCGCCCACCCGGAGCATTTACATCATCAACGTAGAGAGGCTGGCCGGCGACAAGATCCGGACGCAAAACCGTGGCCGTGCCCAAATTAAAGCGATTTACGTTCGAAACCACGTTGACTGGCGTCGCACTCCGGCCACGAACGATAGTATCCAGCCCGAAACCGCCGAATATCGCCTTGCCGATACCTTCTCCAAATAGCGATGGAATTTCATAGCTGATCGCACCGTTGAAGGCATGGCGGACATCAAAGGTCGAAGGCCCGCGATCGGCATCGGGGGCGAACCGGCCCGTCGGAGCCTGTAAATTCTGAAACGATTCTTCCGAAACCGTGTCGAGTGATTTTGCAAACGTGTAAGAAACAAGTGCCTGAAAACCGCGCGTCAGTCGGCGCTGATACTGGGCTTGAAGAGCGTTGTAGTCCGAAGACGCACCATTGGTGACAAAATCAATGCGACGGAAAGGATTCGGACTGGCGTTTCGCAGCGATTCGACGCGTCCGAGCCTTCGGCCTCTCGCTCCCACATAGGAAAGCGAGACTGTGTTGTTCGCTCCAAAGGCCTGTTCGACCGCAAAGTTATATTGCAGAGTGTACGGCAGTTTGTAGTCCGGCTCGTAGGAAAACAGTCTGGCAAACGGGCCATTCGGATTGTTCGGCGGCGGCTGTGACAAGAATATCGGCGACGTGAGAGTTATATCAAATGGCGACAGACGTCTGGCAAAAGGGAAAAGTCCCGTGCTGAAAGCCGTTCCCGTAAAGTTATAGCCCAGATCGAAAAAGACGCCGAATCCGCCCCGGACAACGGTTCCTTCAAAGATCTGATACGCCGCACCGACGCGGGGAGCAAAATTATTGTAGGTGGTGTCGTAGAATTTTGTTCCTCGCGGGGCAATCAAAGGATTGACGAAATTATTCACGTTCTCGTCATAACCCAAAACACTAAGCGGAAGATTGCCGTTTTTCTCGGACGGAGCAGGATTTACTTCGTATCGCAAACCATAGGTCAATGTAAGACGCGGGTTAACGCGCCACGTATCCTGTGCAAAAAGCGAAAAGTTGTTGTAGATCGGACGCAACATCACATCCGGTGCGATAATATCGCCGTCTCCAACTCCGCCGGAAGCGAGATTTGCAATGCTCCCTGGCAAAAATAAACGCTTGTAGCTGCCGCCGTCAGAAACAGGCGTGAGCCGTCGATAGTCCACGCCAAATTTTATGGCATGACCGCCGACGGTGATTGAAGTCGAGTTGACGATATTGAACTGCTTTTGCTCGTTTTCATTGAAGAACCCGTCGCTGATCGTGTTTGATCCCGATCCGTTGACTTCGACAATGAAATAGCCATTGTTGCGAGTGGTAAACGAAGGATAGAGGCTCGATTGCGGCGGCACAATCGCTCCGCCAAAGGAATCGATGTAGTACGTTTGATTCACCCTCGATTTGCTAAAATTAACCCGCAGATCATTGATGACATTCGATGTTAAAATCTGGGTCGATCCGAACGTCGCCGTTTGGGTCCTGTACGTTAGATCCGCAACGCAGCTCGCGGCGCAGAATCGTGCACGCTGCTTGTCCTCGGACGGAGCATAGTTGAATCGTCCAAACATTGAAACCTTGTCACTAACGCGATGGTCAACGCGAACACTGGTCGCGTTGAGCTGCGAAGGATTTGTGAAATTAGCCGCGTATGGAGCTTCCCCTGTCGGTGCACCATTGGTCGGATTAGTAAGTTCCGCTCCGGTCGGAAGCGGAAACGCATTCAAAATGTCGCGTAATATGCCGGTCGCGTTTTGCCTCACTCTGAGCGAAGGCACCCGGAAATTCGGCTCGACCCGTGCCGGCTGGCGGAGACGCAAACCTTCATACGAAAAAAAGAAAAATGTCCGGTCTTTTCCCGAATTAAAAGGAGGAACGCCTTCGCCAAAATTTAGGAAAGGCAGCGGGCCGCCAAAGGTGCCGCCGAAATCGTTTTGACGCAGCGGCGGTTTGGACAAACCCGCTCGATTGTCAAAATAGTTGGCCGCATCGAAAATATCATTGCGGAGATAATTAAAAACCGAACCGTGATAATTGTTCGTTCCGCTGCGGGTGATGAGTGAAATCTGTCCGCCGGGCTGTCTGCCAAACTCGGGAGCATACGTCGAAGTTTGAATCGAAAATTCCTGTACTGCATCGACCGAGGCCAAACTGCTCGTCGTACCGAGAGCCGAGTACGAGGGAACGCCGCCGCCCGCCGATTCATACAAAGTTACCGAGGCCGTCGAACCAAAATTAGCGGAAACTCCGTCCACGGTAAAATAATTGGAGCCGGTTCGCTGGCCATTGACCGAAAACTGCCCCGCGACCGGATTGCTCGAAGGGGTCAAAACGACGCCGGGAGCGAGTTCGACAAGTGTTTGAAAACTTCTGCCGTTGAGCGGCTGATTTTCGACAAACTGCCGGTCAACGATGGTCGAAACCGCCGGCGAATCGTCGATCAGAGCCGAGTCAGCGATCACATCGACGGTCGCGGTTGCGGTTGCAACCTTTAATTGGACACGCAGAACCCTTTGATCGTTAACGTTCAGCACGAGGTCGTTCAATTGAGCTCCGCCAAAACCGGATCGACCGATTTTTACCGAGTAACCGCTCGGCGGAAGCTGCGAAAAAATAAAATAGCCGACGTCATTCGCGGTGATCGTTCGTTCGAAAGCTTTCGTGGCATCGGTTATTTTCACGCTCGCTCCCGCAACAACAGCGCCTTGTTCATCCACCACCGTCCCACTTAAAGTTGCCGTTGCCGATTGCGCCGCAGCTATTTCTGTAAAGGCGGTAAAAATCGCCAAACTAAAAATCACAAATAAAATTTTCTTCATGATGAGGCCCCCCCTGGATCTTTTGCAAAAATTGAACAGATTAGAATCGACTCGGTACTACAAATCTGTATTTCGTAACACCATAATAGATCAGAGCGTACGCAAAATGCAAAACAACTCACTTACTGATTAAATTGACCGCTGATCTGTACTATGTCTCGGTATAGAATTTGTTAGTCCGGATGTGTATCGTCGTGCTCGTGCCGGTTTGAA
>JBBRUA010000095.1:0-10179 GCA_038248245.1 Pyrinomonadales bacterium
CGGGTTCGAATAACGTCGTCGATCTCCTCGACTTTTTCAATCGTTCCTTTTACAAGTTTATTGGCAAAGTCTCGAGTTTTGTCGTCGTGCGTGGTTTCGCCCAACTCGTTCCAATAAGCGGTGATGAGGAAATCGGCCGGTGTTTTGGCCATGTCATGAGCAAAAAGCATTTGCAAAGCGGCCTCGCGCGCTTTATGCCTCGTACCCGTACCTTTTTCTGTATTTTCAAACGACATTCAAAAGACTCTCTTTTCGTATTTCCCAACGTGCTTCAGAACGTGTCCGAATTTCCGCTAAAGCGTTGACTGTTTCGACGGCCGACATCGCGGCTTCGTAACCTTTATTTTCGGCCTTTTCTCCGCACCGGGCGATAACCTGTTCGAGATTGTCAGCCGTGATCACACCGAACATGACCGCAACGCCCGTATTCATAGATGCCTGCATCAAGCCGCGGGCTGCCTCGCCCGCTACATAATCAAAATGCGGCGTATCGCCCCGAATGACGACGCCCAACGCTATGACCGCATCATATTGCCCACTTTCAGCGGCGATCAACGATGCGACCGGCAGCTCAAATGCGCCCGGAACGTAGAAAATATCTACCGCGTCATCATCCGCCCCGGCTTCTTTCAAAGCCTCGACGGCTCCCTCGGCCAGCCGTGAAGTATATTCGTCGTTCCAACGGCTGACGACAATCGCAAAGCTCCGGCCTTTCGCCGATGTCTCGCCTCGATTTAATTCAGTTTTCAAATCTTCTCACCTACCTGTCGCATCCTTGCCATTCCCAAGTATAGAGAAGACTTCGCAAAATTGGAAAGGAAAAGGTTACAAAAAAGAGACTTTGTTTGACAATAGATCGCCGCACAACCAAATCGGTAGTTATGCCGAACGCCCAGCGTATTGAGCTTTGTTTCGAGTAAATGAATTGGTCTATAATCGAGCAGGAATTTTGAAAGTATCGCTCACCGCGCGAAGTCAGGCGAGATCTCGTGGATCAATAGCAATTAAATGTCCAAACACATTATCGAAACCGAAGAGACGCTGATAATCGAGACGCCCGAACGGGTGCAGCTCGAGTTTGCTTTGGCGTCGATCGGGAACAGGTTTTTGGCCGTCGCGGTAGATCATTTTATTCAGTATTCGGCAATTGGGTTGATCGTATGGGCGGCCGTTAGTCTGTTGGGTTCGGGCGGATCTGGGACGACGGACGGTGTCGAGGCCGTGTTTTCGGAAATGCCGAAATGGACGGTAGCGGCCTTGATCATTGCCATTTTTCTCGCCTTCGCGTCGTATTTTATCTTTTTCGAATGGCTTTGGAACGGACAAACGCCGGGCAAGCGATTGTTAAAATTGCGTGTCATCCGCGAAGACGGACGGCCACTGACACTTTGGGAAGCAATCGCCCGTAATTTGCTGCGGATCTGCGACGCGATCCCGGGATTCGTGCTGCCGGTCTATTCGGTAGGCCTAATCGTGATCTTTTTGAGTGACAAAGACCAGCGGCTCGGTGATATTTTTGCGGGGACAGTCGTCATTCGCGAACGTCTCGACGAGGCTCCGACATTTGCCGAGACATTCTCAAACCCGATCAGCGACACCGCGTTCAGCCGTGTTCAAAAGCGGATCGAGACCAATGCTAACGTCAGTAATTTGACGGAAAGTGAGGTCGAGGTAGTCGAGAGCTTCCTGCGACGGCGTTGGGACTTAACCGACCGCCAGCGGTTGTGGATGGCCTGGCGTATCGCTTTGCCGCTGATGTACAAACTGAAGCCGAACTACGAGATCGCAGACTTTACATACGAAGGTTTTCTCGAAGAGATACTCCATCGTTTCCACGCCCGACAGAAATTCCTGAACTGACGTTTGGCGGAGCCATCGGTTTGAAGGATAATTTCCGTTCGACTATGCCGACGAACGGTCTTGGAAATACGTGAAAAGAAATATATTAGTGACTGGCGGTGCCGGTTTTATTGGTTCGCATCTTGTCGACTTGCTGCTTAGCGAAGGCGACTGGATGGTGACCGTTGTTGACGATCTCAATGATTTTTATTCACCCGCGATAAAGCTCGGGAACATCTCGCCCCATACTGAGAACGAAAATTTTCGCTTCGTCGATGCCGATATTCGCGACGTTCCGACTTTGAAGAAAGTGTTTGCCGACGGCAGATTCGACGTGATCGTGCATCTCGCGGCCCGTGCCGGCGTCAGGCCGTCTCTATCCGAGCCGCGTTTGTATTTTGAAACCAACGTAACCGGCACGCTTAACCTGCTCGAACTCGCCCGCGAATATGGTGTGAAGCAGTTCGTCAATGCTTCTTCATCCAGTGTTTATGGGATCAATGGCAAAGTTCCGTTTTCCGAGGACGACCGCATCCACCAGCCGATATCGCCTTACGCGGCAACCAAGGCGGCGGGCGAATTGCTCTGCCACACGTACTCGCACCTGCACGAAATTAGGACAATTTGCCTTCGGTTTTTTACCGTTTACGGCGCACGTCAACGTCCGGACCTCGCGATACACAAATTCACCAGACTAATATCTGAGGGCAAGCCGATACCGATGTTCGGCGACGGCTCGACGCGGCGTGACTATACGTATGTCGATGATATAATCCAGGGCGTCCGAGCGGCGATCGACTACGACGCCTCGATCCATGAAGTGATCAACCTCGGCGAATCGCAAACAATTGAGCTAAAAGAACTTATCGCCTTGATCGAGCAAAGCCTCGGCAAAAAAGCAGTGATCGACCACCAACCGATTCAGCCCGGCGACGTCCCGATCACCTTCGCCGACATTTCCAAAGCTAAAAGACTACTTTCATACGCTCCAGCTACGAAAATAGCCGACGGAATCCCCAAATTTATTGAGTGGTTTAGGTCCGTTAGTTGATCGCTTGACGCATATAGCGAAAATTATTGGCCCGAACATGCAGTAAATCGCCGTTTTCGAACTGATTCTGTTTCGCTCTGACACACTTCTGCTTTAACATCGTCGTTATCTTTTAGATTTTACGATCCAATAACAATTACGCATTTTGTCGAAAGTGATCGGATTTGACATGACGTATTATCTATGAAACAATGTATCTTATGAGGGATGCAATTTCATCGGTTGAGCACAACACATTTCCGGTAAAACACTGGACGAAATTTCCCGGAAGGCCGCACAGGCGATTAGCTCGGGAAGGCGTTAGGGTGACTCTGTCTCCTAAAGGCGTGATCTATCTAAATTACGAGGCGTGGAAGGCGTTGGGCTGTCCCGATGTTGTCGAGTTGATGTTTGACAAGCCCCGCAATCTGATCGGGATCGTGCGAGCCGACCCGTCGAATCCAAGTGCATTTCCGGTCAAAGATCGAAAGGCGAGTCGCTCGAAGATAATATTGGCAAGCGCATTCTGCACACACTTCCGCGTTAAAACAATGCGTACTGCTCAGTTCAATGAGATCGAGGTCGATAAAGACGGCGAAATGTCGCTCGCCCTCCAGTCCGTGTCGGCCGTAACGCGCGGTTCAAGGTAGCGGTGAGAGCATCAGCTCCACCCGAAAACTCGTTTCATGGCAGGTAAGAGACGATGGTTCGCGACAGTTTCGTGAAAGAAGGTTTCGTGTTCGACCTCGACGCGTGCCATGTCGAGGAGGTCTTCTACGCAGTCGTGCATGCCGAGTTCCGTCGCGAATTTAGCCGCATCTTCATATTCGACCGAATTCTTGCTCTCGAGCCGACCGGCGAAATACATTGGCATGAACCAGCCCGACAAAAAGCATGTTGCACCGAGCGTGCGCCCGATCGTCCAGAAAATGGTCTCACGAGAACGTCTCGGCTCAGCCCCGAGTTTCGTGAGCCATTCTCCGACACGACGCCGGTGATCCCACTCATCTTCTTCGATCTCGCGGATCCGCGTCTTCTCCGGAGAATCCCGCAAAGATCTCCAATGCCCGCGGTATGCATAAGCCGCAGCGACCTCGCCCGAATAGGCATTTTGGAGAATATCGATCAGGAGCGATCTTGCTGAATTCATCGCTGTTTCCGAGGGAATGGTTGTGCTCTGACTCATACTACGGGTAATTTCCCATCTTACGTCAAAGAGGTCAAATTTCGTGATGACATATGTGGCGATTGGAGTGACTCTAAGTAGAAATCGGACCAACTGCAGACGCAAAAAGAAACTATGGATTTTGCTTTCGAAAGTCCGGTTACGCTTAAACTCGCAGAGAACCGCGAAATGCTCTGCCGCCGTAGTACGATTCGGCTCCGTTGTGATAGGTGAAGACGCGCCCGAACCGCCTATCGCCGAAGATCGCTCCGCCGAGGCTTCTTATGTCGGATGGTGTTTTGAGCCAACTCGATGTTTTGAGATCAAAATGCCCGAGTTGTTGCAGTTCCCAATATTCTTCTTCGGTCAAAACCTCAATGCCCATCTCCGCCGCCATCCCGACTGCGCTATGTTTCGGCTTATTTTCTTTGCGTGAATCAAGAGCTTCGCGATCGTAACAAAGACTGCGCCGTCCCTTCGGGCTTTCCGCCGAGCAATCATAGAAAATAAACTCGCCGGTCACACTATCAAATCCAACAACATCCGGCTCGCCGCCCGTCCGTTCCATCTCACCCAGCGACCAAATCTTTTCATCGTCGGTTTCCAGTTTCGCCTGTATCTTAGCCCATTCAAGACCTGTGTGGCGGGCCATGTTTTCCTCAAAACGGGCCTTTAATATGCCGAGAACGTCGCCATGTTGCTCTGATGGCGAATGTTTTTTATTGCTACTGTTCATAACCTTATTGGCTTATTAACTATATCATTTGCTTGGAATAGGTTTCTTGTCTCCGCCAAACAGAAAGAGCATAAAACGTAGGGGCGATTTACATTGGTTTTTTTAAGTTTGGTCATACACAAAATTCGTTGACATCTTTGCCGATTAAGCGTAGTGTTGCGTGGTATTCAGTTTTAAGTACTACTAATTTGAATTCCGATCTTTCGCTCAGCGTGTATGAGATTCGCAGATTCGGTTTAACATTATTCGCTTTTATTTCCTCGGATACCGTTCTAGCTCGCTCGTGTCACATCATTCCGTCGTAATTTAGAAACAAGGAGTCCTTAAAATGAAGTCAAAAATCAATTTAGTCAATTTGTCCATAATGGCTGCAGTTTTGGTTGCCGTTATGATATTCCCAACCGGAGCCTATGCCACTCATTCATGGGGCGGATACCATTGGGCTCGAACGTCTAATCCATTTACGCTGACTGTTGTCGACAGCAACACGCCTGACTGGCAGTCATACTTCAACACTTCGAATATCGACTGGTCGAACGGGTCAAATAATCCTCTCAACGTGTCCTCAGTGCAGGGCAACGAAGCGTCGAACGCCCGCAAGCGATGTGTGATGATCACGGGAAAGATCCATTCCTGCAACGCGGCCTACGGCAACAACGGTTGGCTGGGCCTCGCGTCGATTAATATTACGGGCGGTGTGCATATTACGCAGGGCTCATCTAAGATGAATGACTCTTATTTCAGTTCATCCACCTACAATAACCCGAACGAAAGGCTGCATGTTATGTGCCAGGAGATCGGCCACACGTTCGGACTCGGGCATACGAGCGAAGATGGTTCGTCGCAGAACACATGCATGGACTATTTTTCAAACACCGGTGTCAATGCGGGCAGCACGCTAAGCACCCGCCCGAACCAACATGACTACGATCAGTTGGCCTCAATCTACGCCCATTTGGACAGCTCTACAACCATCGGCTTTTCCGCGTTCGCCGCAAATACATTCGGTGACGACCCGGACGCTCCGCACAACTGGGGACGCCTCGTCAGTCAATCCGCGAACGGCCGTAGCTCTTACTACGAACTAGACCGCGGCAACGGCAACAAGACGCTGAGGCACGTTTTCTGGACCAATGAAGCAGCGGAAGTTTGTCGCGGATGTGACCATCGATACGATCATTGATCAATCTGTATATAGTTTTAGAAAGGTCGAAGCCTGCTTCGGCCTTTTTTTTGCCTAGTGCGTCACACCCGTTCTACGATCGCAAAACCAAAAACGCTGCTCTATTCTTTTGTCGTTCGTCTTGCACACGCTCCTCGATGTTTGCGTTTATGCGATAAGATATACTGTGTTTTATTGTAAACACCTACAATAATAACGCTAACTGGTACGTTTATGGAAAGATCGACATCCGAGCTAATTCCTTTAACTTTTGAGGACGTTCAGCGTGAGGAACAAGCTGGACGCGGCGGAGCGTTCCTTCAATTGCTCAGTCGTCGCCGGTCCGTGCGCGAATACTCCGATCGCGAGGTTCCGATCGAGCTTATCGAAACGGCGATCGCAACTGCCGGCACGGCTCCGTCGGGTGCAAATATGCAGCCGTGGCGGTTCGTTGTCGTCCGAGACGCTGCGGTTAAAAAACAGATCCGCGAGGCAGCTGAGAAAGAAGAGTACGAGAGCTATCACGGCCGAATGAGCGAAAAATGGCTGAGCCGTCTCGCTACGTTAGGCACCGATGAACACAAGCCATTTCTCGAGATCGCTCCCTATCTGATCATTGTCTTTCGCATCAATTCTGTCGAGGAGAAGGGCGAGACCGAGCCGACCTATTACTCACAAGAATCAGTCGGCATCGCCGTCGGCATGCTGCTCGCCGCGCTTCACAATATGGGCCTCGCGACCCTGACGCACACGCCAAGCCCGATGAAATTCTTACAGGAAATTCTAGGCCGGCCAAAAAATGAGGTCCCGTTCGTTCTGATCCCGGTTGGCTATCCGGCGGACGATGCAATGGTTCCCGATATCGGCCGCAAGCCGCTTAACGAGATCATGGAAATTATCTAACCGCTTATGAATGAATCTGTCCAAACCGAGAAAGCCGTGCCCGCCGCGTTGAGGTGGTGGTTCGAGCTGCATTGTGTTGTCGATTTGATAGTGGCTGTGCCGTTATTCGTCGCGCCGCGCGAGGTTTTGGGGCTGTTGGGCTGGCAGGCCGTCGATCCATTTGTCACGCGATTGGCCGCCGCTGCGTTCTTCGGCATTGGGATCGAGTCGTGGCTCGGCCGCAACGCAGGCCGCGAATCTTTCCGGGGAATGCTTCAGCTAAAAATTATCTGGTCAGGCTTCGCCACAGTCGGCCTCGCGTGGTCGGTGATCGAGGGCGGTCTCAATTATCCGTGGTTAGGCTGGGCCATGGTCGGCATTTTTGCCGTTTTTCACGCTCTCTGGTGGTATTGGCGTCTACGGCTAAGATAGCATCTAGTATATTTTACCCTAATTTATCCGTCGGGTTTTCGAATCCGAATCGCTCGCCTGCTTTCCATGCCTCGCGATCATTACCCTTATTTGGGATGCCGCCGTATTCTTTCAAGATCCTTGCGAGGTGGATGCAGTTCCAGGACATTATCGTCGTATTCCGCTGGGTAAAATCATTGTCGAAACCTACACGTCCGCCATCCTCAGTTTCATCTCCATACGACGGCCCGGGACCGGCCTCGCCGATCCACCCGCAGTCGGCCTGCGGCGGGATCGTGTAGCCCAAATGATTGAGCGCAAATCCGATGGACATTGCTGTGTGTTTGATTCCATCCTCATTGCCCGTTATCACGCAACCGCCAACCTTGTTGTAATAGATCGACTGTCCTTTTTCATTGAGCAAGTCGGACATAGCGTAGAGCCGCTCGATCAGGACGCGGCATATCGAGCTTTCTTCGCCGAGCCAAAGCGGCGTTCCGATGATGAGAATATCGGCAGCCTTGACCTTTTTCCAGAGGGCCGGCCACTCGTCATTCGGCCAGCCGTGCTCCGTCATATCCGGATAGACGCCCGGCGGAATGTCATTCGCCGCCATATGTACATGCTCGACCGACACGCCGGCCTTCTCCATGATGCCAGCCGACGCATCGAGGAGCAGCCTTGTGTGACTACCGTCTGCCTTGCGCTTGAGCGAAGTGTTAATAAAAAGAGCTCGAATGTCGGTTAGTTCTGTCATGGTTTACCTTGGGAATATACTCCCCATCGGATAGCTGCATCCGATCAGGTCACTGGTTGTTAAGTCAGACTTCGAACTGGCTAAAACTGCTACGAGTTCAAATCTTTGGCATCAATCGATTGCATAGAACAAGCATCTCAAACACTCTTGTTCTTTTCGTCAAAGATCATCGGCTCCCATAGTTCGATCTTGTTACCGTCGGGGTCCATGATCCAGACGAATTTTCCGTTCTCGTGCGATTCGGGGCCTTTTTCGATCTCGACGCCGTTTTGCTTCAGCTGTTCGAGCAGTTCGTCCAAATTATCAACCCGGTAGTTGATCATAAACGAAGACTCGCTCGGCGAAAACCATTTCGTGTCGCTGTCCGCCGAACTCCATACAGTGAGTCCACCGTCCTCGGCCTTATCGCCAGCCCATTTCAAGATCGCCCCGCCCCAACTCTCAAGTTCGAGGCCAAGATTTATCTTATACCACTCACCCAATTCCGAGCCCTTGCCCTTACTCTTAATAAAAACCCCGCCGATCCCCGTAATTTTCGCCATGTATTCCTCCTATTGTTTGTAGCCTAACCGATAGAGTTGCCGTTGAATGTATCCGCTAGCGAGAACCTAATGCAACAGACGATAATGGTATCAAAGTCGCCTTTTTTCACTTTAACCGGCCGAACGCGGCTGCGATAGAATTTCCCGCAAATGAAGAATCGCGTCGCTCGAAACTTCGATACCGTGTGCTTGTTCGGGGAAAAGTTTGACGCTTTTAAGATTTGAGAGTAACTCTTTTGCTCGATCTACGGTATTTTGAAAGGGAATCAATCCGTCGCGTTCTCCCACTAGGAGATGCGTTTCGGCCGTAAGCTTTTTGATCTCCAAATCGCCCATCTTTGACGGATACTCACCTGCGAAGTGAAAATTCTTCACGGCGTTCTCAATAAAGTCTGTCACACGGATCTTTATTTCGGGGTCAATTCCGTCGTTCGCGGCGAACACGATATGGTCGAGGAACCTCTGGACGTTCTTACGGCTCGGAAAAATTACGGGAGCGATCGTCCGAATAAAATTGAGAGGGGCGAAACTGATATTGGAAAAACCGATAGGATTCATCAGCACAGCTTTTTCGATCTTTTCAGGTGCCGTTGCGGCAAATTTCATAATGATCTGCCCGCCGAATGACGCTCCGACAAAAATTGCGCGTTCGATATCGAGGTTTTGACAAACCTCATCCAGCCAAACGCCATAACCTTGATCTTTCAAGCTGGGGCAATTTCCATCGCTCATACCGACCTGCCCGACGACATCGAGCAGGTAAATTCGATGATTCTTGCTTAAGTTGTGTAACTCGTTCGAAAGGTCGAGAAACACCCCGCAGGTCCGTGCGCCGGGAACGTAAATTATCGGCATCAAATGTTTCTCAGAATGGTTCACCGACAAAACGCGGGTGTTACCGAAAGACGTTAAAACGTCGATCTTTTCATAATCCAGACCAGACCTATCGATCGTCTGATCGATCCACTGTTCAACGAACACCTTTGCCGTTTTGTTTTTGTATTTAGATATTTTCATTTAACTATCGTATGAATCGGGGCGGTCCTGTTGTTTGATCTCTCGTACTTTTTCCGCGATGTCGCCGCCAAGGAATACGGTGGGCTGCCAATCGCTTGAGTTACGAGTGTTGAGTCGACGTACTTCGCCCACGGTCATGACGTTCGGCCAAAAGGCTCGTATACGTTTCCAAAACGTCAATGGTTTTTCGCACTAACAGCAGATCTATCGGCTTGGCCAGCCGCGCTTGTGCCACGGCCCCCGTCACTCGTCCGCATAGGGAAAAACCACTCGCCATACTTAAACCCGTCACCCTCATTTTCCTCGTTCTGAATGACACCATCAATTGTCATGAATTCAGCGGCAATTAGTTTTTTAATTATTTGTCTCTATGCGCCAAAAGGAAGGTTTGGTCTAAGTACACGGATAGGGGAACTCGACGATGTACGGAATTCCGTTTAGCACATATCGCATCAAGCCAAATTCCCCGGACTTCCGAAGAATTTCACCCTCTTTCGGCGGCGGAAGCTGGTTGAGGTTCTGGCCGTTGGCGACAATACCTTTCGCGTCCTTTGGAACCAAACGCAGCACACCAGTTTCTGAAATTTCCAGTAGCAGGTTCTCAAACTCGATGTCTATATAGAGTTTTTTTCCGTCAG
>JBBRUA010000096.1:0-10130 GCA_038248245.1 Pyrinomonadales bacterium
CTTCCATTCCGCTCTCGTCTTTGAAAAGCACGTTGTAATTGCGGTTCGAATTGAACGGCGGGTCGAGATATACAAGATCAACCGACTCGTCTTTGATATAACGCCGCAAGATATTCAAATTATCGCCGTAGTAAAGAGTGTTCATGGGATTGCTCTACGGAAATGTAGCATTAAGGCGAATTGATGGCAAGAGTTACGACCGAGCGAATACAATTCGATCCGCATCGACCGTCTACCCGACGCCGCCAAACGCTTCTTCACCGTCAATGACAACATCGGCGATCTGGACCTAACGGCGATGGAGTAGCTTCGGAGTTCAGAGCGAAACGCTTAGGGTATTTGGGCGTTGAAGAATGCGATGGTTTGGCCGTCGTTGTCGGCGAAGTATTCGTGATCGGCCCAACTGACGTCAAGCTGGCTGCGGATCGCGTTATAAAATGGCGTGTACACGATAGGAATCACGGTTTGCCAATTTGAGGTGGCCGGACTCTGGCGGAGGTAATTTTCGCGATCGAGAAAATTATTAGTTTTCAACGCGTCGAATATGATCTGCGAATCGGCAGGCGTCAGTCCTGAAATCCGGGCAAAACGCTGCGGGTAAAGCGGGGAAGCGATATGAGTGTTATGTTCAGCGGTTATGCCGCGGGCGGATAAGATACGAAAGAACGTCAACGAATCCGCGTTCCCACTTGGCCCGACGTTTTCGTTGCTGTCATTCTGGGCGATGTTCCAGATCGTCGGGACGTTCGTGATGTTGATGTAAGTCCCGCCGCGAACGCAGTAGATCGCGGCCGCTTTGAACTGTAAAGCGTAGGCAACACGTGGTGAAAAGGCTCCGCCATTCGACATTCCCGTGGAGAAAACCGGCGTGGCCGCCGTCATTAATCCCTGTGCGATGAAGAAATTGATGATCGCCTGAACATTGTTGATATCAACATTATTCGGCGGGTTATTGGTATTATCCCACTGCTTGTCGATTCGGTTTTGGCTGTCGAGAGCGACGACCGCGAAGCCCGCCGCAACAAAATTATTCGCCGAAATGCGATCTTCGACGCGATTAAAAAAAGTCGAACCGCTGCCGCCCGTACCGTGAAACCGAAAAACGACTCCGCGTGCATTCGGCGGAAAATAGTATCGATATTCGCTCCCGTTTACCTGATTCGTGATCGGTGTCCAGGCCGGAGCGGGCTTGAAAGTCGCGGTCAGGTTAGCGTTTTTCAGTTTAGGACTGAGACGTGTATGCCAGGCGGTCGGGTCGATTAACACTTGCGTGTCTCCGATCCAACGATCAAACACCATATTCGCCGGGCTCGCCTCTGCCCAGATATGAATCGAGCGTCCCGAGCCTTTGTATCTGCCGCTCCCATATCCACTATTTACCGTGACGGAAAACTGAGCATTTGCCGTCGCGACCAGTAAGACGAATAGAATCCCTGAATATAACAATCTTTTCATATTGTTGCGTGCGGTACACATTTTCGTATCGCGAGTTTAGACGTGAGAACCGCTCGAATAGTTTGAGACGGTCGGCGGACGGTAAAAGATCTTAACGGCCTTCGTCCCGCCGATGCCTGACCGGTCGAACCTGTAAAATCGTGTTGTGATTGCTGTTCATTTCTTCACCGATCATACTTGAGTCAAGTATGATTGACTCTGATAGATGAAAGAATGGCAGTTTTGTTTGGGTGAGTGTTCTATTTGAATGAAAGAAACAGATCTTCGCGAAGATGGCGAACACCTTGAACCAATGGCCCCGGGCGATATCCTGACGTGGGCTGCGGTGTCAACGATCCATCGCTCGCGCAACGGAATTTATCAGAGCCACGGCCGTCTGATCTCGCTTCTCACGGATTTCGGCCGCATCAATCCATGCTATCCTGACTTTCACGGCGAAACTCAGGAGACGATCCACTACACCGGTTCCGGCCGCCGCGGCAATCAAAAACTCGATGCAGCCAACCAGGCACTTCATGAAGCGATCCGATCCGGCGTCTCCGTCCCGCTGTTCAACAAACTAGGCGTCAACCGCTGGCAATACCTCGGCCAATGGCTCGTTGCGGACGGAGCTTATGTTTTTGAAGAAAATGGGAGTAGAATGGTTTGGAAATTCACACTACATCGAGATCTATCTGGAGAATGAAATGAAAAAAACTGCCATCTTTCTGTTTCTTTTTGTATTTAGTTTTGTCGCTGCCATCGGCCAAACAACCTGGACGCCCGAGATGCAGGTCAAGGTCAAGGCGTTGGGAGGCCCACGGGTGTCGCCGGATGGGAATCGCGTCGTTTATACGGTTTCGAACGAAGTAATGGCGGCGGACAAGAGCGAATATGTGACCCAGATCTGGATGGGGACCTCGGATGGTAAAGACAATGTGCAACTCACATTTGCTGACAAATCGTCGACCAATCCGAAATGGTCGCCTGACGGCAAATGGATCGCCTTTACATCGACCCGCAAGGATAATAAAAACAATCTCTATTTCCTTCGAGCGGCGGGCGGTGAGGCCGAGATGGCGACCGATCTCAAAGGCAGCATCGGCGATTTTGACTGGTCGCCCGACGGCAGATCGATCGCCTACTCGATGACCGACGCAAAATCCGACGATGAAGAAAAGAACGACAAAGGCCGTAACGATTTTCGCTGGGTCGATGAAAATATCAAGATGGCACGGCTTTACGTAATGCCGGTCACGAAGGACGCCAATGGCAAACGCGATGCCAAAAAACTGACCAGTGATAGCCGCAGCGTTAGCGGTTTTGACTGGTCGCCGGATGGAGCGAGGATCGTATTTAGCCACGTCAAAGATCCGCGGGCTGATTATTGGCCTACGTCAGACGTATCGATAGTCGAGGTTGGAAGCGCAACCGTTTCTCCGTTCGCCGCGACGGCCGCCGCCGAAGGCTCACCGACGTTTTCACCCGACGGTAAGTGGATCGCAATGTCCGTGAGTGACGGCCCGGTCCGCTGGGCACAGAGCAACCGCATCCATCTATTCCCGTCCGGAGGCGGAGCGCCCAAGGTGATGCCGATATCGCATGACGGACAGCCCAACATCGTTGGCTGGACAGCTGACAGTGCGAAGGTCTATTTCACCGAAGCGAAAGGAACCGGCACCGGCGTCTATGAGGTGAATGTCGCCACGAACACGATCGCCGAACGTCATCACGTGGGCGCCGTGATATCGGGAATTACTATGAGTCCGAGCGGAATGTTGGGTATGGTCGTCCAAACCAGCGAGCGGGCACCCGAGGTTTTTGTGAGCCGGATGGAGCAGAGTGTGCCGACACAAGTTTCGAACGTGAATGCTGACATAGCTAACCTAAAGGTCGGCCGAACCGAGGTCCTAAAATGGAAGAGCAAGGACGGCCGCGAGATCGAAGGATTGCTGACATATCCGAATAATTACGTCGCCGGCACGAAAGTGCCGCTGATTTTAAACGTACATGGCGGCCCGGCAGGCGTATTTCAACAAAGCTACATCGGCGGTCGCGGCGTTTATCCCATCGCAACTTTTGCGTCAAAAGGTTACGCGATATTGCGGCCGAATCCGCGAGGTTCGTCAGGTTACGGGACGGAATTTCGCCGTGCAAATATCAAAGATTGGGGCGGCCAGGACTACGAAGACCTCATGACCGGCGTCGATCATGTGATCGCGATGGGTGTTGCGGATCCGAATCGCCTCGGCGTCATGGGCTGGAGCTATGGCGGATATATGACCTCGACCATCGTTACAAAAACGACTCGCTTCAAGGCTGCGTCGGCGGGAGCACCGGTGACAAACCTGATGAGTTTCAACGGCACGGCCGACATTCCGGGTTTCATCCCCGATTATTTCGGCGGCCAATCTTGGGAGATCCCTGAGGTTTACGCGAAACACTCCGCGATGTTCAACATGAAAGGCGTGACGACACCGACGCTCATCCAACACGGCGACGCCGATGTCCGCGTCCCGATCTCGCAAGGCTACGAATTCTACAACGCCCTAAAACAGCAAGGAGTCCCGACGCGGATGATCGTACTTCCCCGCCAACCGCATGGTCCAGTAGAGCCAAAAATGCAGCTCGCGGCCATGCAAAGTAATTTGGATTGGTTTGAGAAATATCTGAAATAAAATGTGATCTTGTTGTAAACAGAAAAGGGGCACGGTGATCGATCGCAACGTGCCCTTTTGGTTCCTTGGACGACACCTCTTAACGGACGTAAGCCGCTGCTGTCGGTTTATCGCTAGCCAGGCCGAATAGGTCGATCTGGCTTGTTCCGTTTTGGTTAAGACGGTACCAGACTCCATCACGGTAGATCGCGGCATTGGCACGTCCGTCGCCGTCGTAATCGGCAGGAACCGGAGTGTCGTTAGCAATTCCGTATTGAAACGCGGTGAACCCTTCGAATGAACGAAGCAGATACCAGATTCCGCCGCGATAAACCGCAAGATCTGTCTTGCCGTCGCCGTCATAGTCCGCGGGAACGAGTTTGTCATTTGCAAGGCCAAATGCGTTCGCCGAAAGCTGCCCATCGAAACTGCGTCGAATGTACCAGACACCGTTTGACGGTCGGAAAATGGCGGCATCGGCCAGGCCATCGCCATCGAAATCGCCCGAGACCGGTTTGTCACCTGCCACTCCCCAAGGAATAAAGGTGAGGTTTCCGTTCGGGTTTCCATTTGGGTTTCCCGCCGACGCTCGGTAGTAGAATGTGCTTTGCAATCCCGACGATCCCGGACGAAAAACAGACACATCTGATTTGCCGTCGCCGTCCCAATCCTGCGGCACAGGCACGTCACCCGATAATCCAAAATTTTCAAATCGAAACGTCGATGACGCACTATTTAAGATGTAAAAATTGCCATTCGATTCACGCCAGACCGCGATGTCGGTTTTCTGATCTCCATCGTAATCTGCGGGCACGATGATATCAGTCGATATTCCCCATTGGGAGGCAGAAAAGCCAAGGGCTGAACGAGACAGATACCACACACTTTCAGACGGTCGAAACGTAGAAATATCCGACCGCCCATCGCCGTCGAAATCAAACTCGGTCGTTCGCGTTCCAGGTCTAATCGGCTGCCAATCAGGGTGATGACCGTTAGCCACAATTAGGCCACTTGGCCCACCGCCTACTGGGGCAAATTCTACGTTGTATTGACCCGGACTAAATAATCTTGAATAAATAATCTTAGTGCCGTCCGGCGAAAACGACGGTTTATAAACAAAACCGGTGATGCCGGTCGTAACGGGACTTGTGCCGTCAGCATTCGCGATAAAGAATACGGAGGTGAACGGGCCGCCGTCTAGCCGCCAAAATAGAAGTTTAGTTCCGTCCGGCGAGAATGATGGTGTTTGATCAAAGATCGATGCAGCGGTTGACGGAAACGTGATTTGCGTAACGTTCGAACCGTTTACGGCATTCATCGAGTAGATCGCGGTACGTCCAGTTCCATCATAAGGCCGCTTAAATACGATCGTTGAAGCGTCGGGAGAAAATGCGGGTTCATCGTCGGTTACGGCGTTATTAGTCAGACGGATCTGATTTGTTCCGTCGGCATTCATCGTGTAGATCTCGACGTTTCCGTTTTGTGAGCTCGTAAAAACGATCTTCGAGCCATCAGCCGAGGAAACAGGATATCCGTCTGTTCCCGGGTTCGTCGTTAGCCGTGTTGTATTCGATCCATCCACATTAATGCGATAGATCTCGTAATTTCCGGCTCGATCGGATCGGAACAAAACCGACTTGCCATCCGGCGCGAACGCAGGGTCAGTATTTATACCGCCGGTAGTCAACAATGTCACGCCTGTGCCATCTGCGTTCGAAAGATAGAGATCACTCCCGCGTTCGAAGACGATCCTTCCATTAACCCTACAGCCCGGTGTTGCACAGGTTTGACCCGCCGAAAAATCAGCAATGCGGTTCTCGCTAGGATCAGTAAATAGTCGACGCGTCGGTATGAAAACGTGGTTAGCTAGCGTTGGCGTAATGGTATAACTGCCGACCTTGGACAGGTTCTCAAATCGATATTCGCCAAGCGCGTTCGTGGTTGCTGTGGCCGTGATCGAACCCGTCAAAGCCACGGAGACGCCACTCAAACTTTCACCGCTGCGAGCTATTCTTCCTGAGATGATCACTGTATTCGGTGTCTGAGCAACAGGTTGCCAGGCAGGATCGTCGTGTTCGTTACGTCCCGGTTGATTCGGATTGTCCGACAAGATCCGGAGCTGATTTCCTCCGGCAGAATCCATCAAGTAAATTCCGTTGGCGGTGGTTCCACGTCTTACGAATGCGATCTTAGTCCCATCGTTAGACCAAGATGGCTTAATGTCGTTCGGCCCAGAGGTCAAATTTACTTCGTTTGTACCATTTATGTTTACTGCCGAAATGCCGGTGCCCATCTTACCGAAGATGATCTTTGAACCGTCTGGCGACCACGCCGGATCAGCGTCTGGGACCGAATTGTTAGTCAATTTACGCTCGCCCGAGCCATCGCTGCCAATGACCCAAATTTCGTCACTCGCAGCAAAAGCCAAGGTCAAACCGTCTGGCGACCAGGCTGGCCCGCTAGGAAAAGATTGGCTAATTGCTGAGAATTGAGACTGCCCGGTGCCATTCGTACTCATTGTCCAGATCTGTCCATCTCGTTCGTAAGCTATCTTGCCGCCGAGCGACCACGATGGATTTCTCTCATTGTTAGTCGTGCTGTTATTTGTAAGATTTAGCTTTCCGCTTCCGTCGGCGTTCATTATCCAGATATCAAAATCGCTCGAAAAAACGAGTTGAGAGCCGTCTGGCGACCAAGCTGGATTGAAAATAAAAACGGGCGGAACGTTTGCGGCAGCTAATGTTATTTGATCGCCACCCGAGGCGTTTACGGAAAATATCGAGGATGTTTGAGAGCCGCCAGTAAAAAAATTCCTTCTAGTAAACGCAAGTCGCCCGAGAGTCGCCGGTTGAGCGAAAAGCTCTTTCGTTGACGACCTTTCTGCATTTCCGAAAAAGCCGCCTATAGCCGTCAGGGTCAACACGGCGACCAATAACAACCGATAATTCACATTAAAAAAACGTGCGGAACTACTTAGCATGGTCCTATTACCCCTTGTACGATGTTCGAATCCTCATTCTTTCAGAAAATGCTGGATTTTTCAATGTTTTTTAAAACCTTAGAAACGCTTCAATCGGAATGTGTGCTTATTTCTATTTTTTACCGAGATCGACGGCGCGTTTGTAAGCGGAATAAACGGCTTTCGACAACACTGTTCGCAGACTACCTTTTTCCATTTGGTAGATCGCCTCTGCCGACGTGCCGCCGGGGGAGGTGACCATGTTGCGGAGTTCGGCAGGGTGTTTGTGCGATTCGATGGCGAATTTGACCGAGCCGAGCATTGTTTCCTGAACGAGTTCTTTCGCCATGTCGCGAGAGAAACCGAGGTGGACGCCGGCGTCGGTCAATGCCTCCATGACCATAAAAACGTACGTCGGGCCGGTCGCGGACAGCGATGTCGCCATGTCGATCATGTTCTCTGTCTCGACAAAAAGCTCCTTACCGAGTGCGCCGAGTATTTCGCGAACGTGTCCCCGCTCATCTGCTGCGACCGCCTCCGTGCAAGTCCACGCAGTAATGCCCGCACCGATCTGCGACGGAGTATTCGGCATTGCGCGAACGATCTTCGCGGTGCCGAGCGATGCGGCAAGCGTCTCGATCGTCGTTCCGGCAACGATCGACAGAACGAGTTGGTCGAGGTGCAGAATGCCGTCGAGATCGGCCAACACACGAGGCAGACGTTGCGGCTTGACACATATCAGAACGGCAGAATTCTCACGTCCCGCCACACTTTTCGCCGCTTCCGCATTGCTCTCGAAAACTCCGACGCCGTACTTTTCCGCCAACTCCGCCCGCCGCGAATCTCGCGGATGACTCGCCGAGATATTCTTCGGGTCGATGAGTTCTTGCCGCAGCAACCCGGCGACCATCGACTCACCCATCACGCCGCAGCCGATGAACGCCAAATGCATGTTTTTCACGTTGTCTGTCATAAATATTCTTAAGTGTAAATTAAGTCTGCCATGACAACGAAATCCAAGCGTTCCGAAAGCCGCTGAGAGATAATCGCTAATAGTGGTAGATCAAAACAAAGCGAGCGGGCGAAAAATTCTTTTTATTTAGAATAGCTGAGTTTTTCCTGTGCAAGTTCGGCGATCAGGTTTTTGTCGGTATCGCGGATCGCATTTTGGGCCTTGAGGCCATCAATCAGGACGATGGCCCGGTCAATATTCTCGACTGCGGCCGCTGCGTCGCCGGACTTGAAATACGACTCGGCGATAAGACGATGACCGATCGAGAGATCGTACTGATATGTCGTCGTTTCCGGGTCTTTTTTGACGATCGGCTCCATTTCGGTGATAACCCTCTTCAACTCGGCGATCGCCCGATCATATTGCTTGAGCATAATAAACGAGCGGGCCTTCTCGGTCTCGTAGATCGCAAGATTGCGTTTATACTCGGCGTTCTCCGGATCTTTTTTTGTCAGCTTCGACATTACCTCGATCGCCTTTTGAGCCGAAGCGATGGTTTTCGCCGGATCTTCGTTGATCCGATATGCCCGGGAAAGATTAAAATGTGAGATCGCCAGATCGTAGGCGACGACGCCGTTCTCGGGTTCTTTTTCGTTAGCAGTTGTTGGAAAGGCGATGGTCTTCGCACAGGCGTCGATCACGTTTTCGCGGCCGCCCTTTTCGATGTATATCTCACAAATGATCGTCTCGGTAAGCCAGACGCTGCGTTGAACTCGAAAATCCTTTGGAAACTGCTGGGCAAGTTCTTTGCTGATCTCGACGGCCATGAAAAGATCGGCAAACGCTCCGTCATAGTCGCCGAGCGTAGCCTTTACCTTGCTCTGCGTACGAATCATTCGCGTCATGCTCTTTTTAAAATCAGGATTCTGCGGATCTTTTGCACGCAGATCGGTTATAATTGCGGACGCGTCGTTGTAGAGTAAGAGAGCTTTATCTGCCTGAGAATTAAATGACGGTATGGCACCATAATCGACTAGCAGTATGGCAAGCCGATTCTTCGCCTCGACTGAATCGGGCTGTGCAGCGGCGAGTTCCCGCCGCAACTTCAGGCCTTTTTCAAAGGCCTCTTCGGCATCCTTCGTCTGACTATTATTCCACAAGGTTCGGGCGATCGTGTAGTAATTGTTGGCGAGCCTTTCCTTCGTTTCGATATTTGACGGATTCGCGTTAAACACCGCCTCGCGAAGCCGACGAGCCTTTTCGTAACTCTCAAGGCCGGCCTTTATGTTCCCGAGGCTGGAATTATTGAGGGCACCTTGAACGTCGCCGACCTTTTCGTACGCAGTCGCGAGTTCACTCTGAAGTTCGAGGTCCGAGCCCACCTCGCCCGACAAACTGTCGAGATACTCGAGTGCATTTTTCAGGATGACCTCGCGAGCCTTTAGCGAACCTTCGAGATTTTCGATCTCGGGGTAGACGTCAAAAAGATATGAATTAGCCAGCTTCCTGACATCGCCAAATCGCTTCTCGGCGCGCGTCCGCTCGGCCTGCGCGACCCGTGCCTGCCAGAGCGTTGCCACCACGCCCCCGATGATCGCGATCGTCAACAATGCACCCGCGAATACAGAAATGCTGTTCCGCTTTACGAATTTCTCAGCGCGATATGAAAACGTGTCGGGCCGGGCCGCAACAGGCAGTCCGGTGAGATGGCGGCGTATGTCTTCGGCGAAATTCTCGGCGGACAAATAGCGTCGTTCCGGCTCTTTCTTGAGAGCTTTTAGAACGATATTGTCGAGATCGCCGCGAAGCGACTGCGGCTTAACTCCGATGGTGCGCGACGTGATCGGATCATTTCCCGGTGCGGTTTGACCGGCGGAGGAATGCGGCTCGCCCGACATCCAGCGAGCGTTTTTTCCAGATCCCGTTTCAACATTTGCGACGGACGACGGCAGCGGCGGGTCGATCTCGGTCACGGCTTTCAATATCTCTTTGAAATCCCCTTCCTTACTTTCGAACGGCCGATGTCCGCTGAGTAGCTGATAAAGCAGCACGCCAAGCGAGTAAATATCGGCGGCGGTCGTTACGCTTTCGTTCCGTAGCTGTTCCGGGGAAGCGTAGCTTGGAGTCA
>JBBRUA010000097.1:0-10018 GCA_038248245.1 Pyrinomonadales bacterium
ATTTGCGGCTCGCGGCATGGGCCTCAGTGCGTCCATCCAGAATACCGGCAACGGGACCGGAAACACCGCCGTGACCGAAGCCTTCGATGCACCGAACCTTTTCCAAACTCCAAATTTCACGATCACCGATGCCTCCGGCAACAACAATGGTTTTCCGGACATTGGCGAGACCATCACTCTGGCCATTCCATTGACCAACTCGTCCGGCACAGCAGCTACCGGAGTGACCTTACAGATCGTCGGCGGCTCCTCGGCGAATTACGGAACGATCCCCGGCGTCGGCACGGTGACACAATCAGTTAATTACACGGTTCCGGCGGGCGCCGCCTGCGGTAGCACGATTACGCTGACATTGAACGTCAATAGCAGCCTCGGCCCGGTCAGTTTCTCCCGGTCATTTACTGTCGGCCAGCCGCTGACGACATTCTCAGAAAATTTTGACGGTGTTGCCGCCCCGGCGTTCCCGGCGAATTGGACTGCGTTCATAGAGGAAGGCGGCATACCATTTGTGACGACGACAAATTCGTCAGATACGGCCCCAAATTCGGCCTTTGCGACCAATCCCGCGACCAGCGGCGGATCCGACATAAGGACGCCTTTGATCCCCGTTACGTCCCCGTCGGCGACCTTAACTTTCAGGCACAATTATTTGACCGAAGCCGGTTGGGATGGCGGTGTTCTGGAGGTCAGTATCGGTGGGGCAAACTATCAGGACATCCTCGCGGCAGGCGGCTCATTTGTCCAGAACGGCTACAACGGAACGCTTGGGAACGGCACGGGCAACCCGATCGCAAACCGTCAGGCGTGGAATGGGACTTCGTCGGGTTACATCACGACCATCGCACGCCTCCCGGCTACGGCGGCCGGCCAGACTGTCCAGTTCAGATGGCGTTTCGGGGCTGACAATAATACTGCTGCAACCGGTTGGTTTATAGATACCGTCCAGTTTGTCGGAACTCACGGCTGCGTTATCGTTGATAACTTTGCTCGCCCGCGTGCCGATTTCGACGGCGATATGCGGACGGATATCTCGGTCTTTAGACCGTCTGAAGGCAATTGGTATCTCAATCGTTCGACGGCCGGCTTTGGAGTTAGCCGCTTCGGAATTTCGGAGGATCTGCCGACGCCGGGTGATTTCGACGGTGATGGTAAGGCGGACATTGCCGTTTTCAGGCCGTCGGACGGCAATTGGTACCGACTCAACAGCAGCAACGGACAGTATGTCGTAACTCGTTTCGGATCGTCCGGCGACATTCCGCAATCAGGCGATTTCGATGGCGACGGCAAAGACGATATCGCACTATGGCGGCCGTCGACCGGCGTCTGGTACTGGCTCGGAAGTTCGAACGGGCAGGTCACTGCATATCAATTCGGTTTCAACGGCGACAAACCGGTCGCGGGTGATTTCGACGGCGATGCAAAGGAAGATATCGCGATTTGGCGGCCATCCACCGGCGTTTGGTACCGAGTGAACAGCACGAACGGCCAGATCTCGCAAACACCGTTCGGCCTCCCGAGCGATCTGCCGGTACAGGCCGATTACGATGGCGACCGAAAAACCGACATTGCCGTCTTCCGCCCGTCCGATGGCGTCTGGTACCGGCTGGGCAGTCTCAACGGCCAGTTTGTCGCGATCAACTTCGGTTTGAGCGGTGACATTCCGGTTCCGGGCGATTATGACGGCGACGGGAAAGACGATCAGGCGATCTATCGCAACGGCACTTGGTATCTCAATCGTTCGACATCAGGAACTGCCGTGATCAATTTCGGACTGCCGAGTGATATTCCTCTGCCGAAATCGTATTTGCCCTAAAAATTACCAGTGAACGGCTTTTTTAACCAATGAACAGCCGTTCCGACAAATTTGATTGTGTCATGTCCGAACGTTTCTTCGTTGACGAATGCAAAGGAATCTGGTACAAATAAATAGAATAATTTTTTACATCTTATTGCGTTTTATTATCAAGCCTTTTGCGGAACTGCTTTGCCTCCTTTCAGGCGGTGAAGTTCACGGCGTTTTTCGCCGAATACATTTGGTCATTTTAATGAGACACATACGTTTACAATCTTGGAATTCGAGAGATCATAGCTTTTAGGAGGGCTTCGAAATGCAGAGAAGATTTAACGCAGAGACCCGCAGCGGTTTACTGCTTTGTTTATTTATATTGGCAGCGGTGGCAGCATTAGCCATTTTGCCATATCAGTTTCGCTCGCAGGCGGTTTCGCAGAATGGGCTTTTCACGCGAACCGTTAGCGACGACGAAAGGATTCCTAAAATTTGGGATATTCGGGAGGCCAAGGGCCAAGAAGAAAATCTCATACAGCTTCGGCAGTCGAACGGCAAAGATGCTTCTTTCGTCGCCGACGTCCGCGACCGTATCGTCCGCGGCGAAGTGTCCTTCAAGGATGCAAACCCGACGGCGAAGGTCGAATACACGACCGACCTCAAAAACGCAGAGGTAATTACCCCTGATGTTTACCGCTCACGCGTCCAGTGGCTAACTCAGCCCTCCGGTGCCGAGCGTGCTGACATTCTGCGCAACTTCGTCAAGCAGCAGAGCGACCTGATTGGCGTGACCGATCAGCAAGCCGACGATCTCGTTACGACTGCTGACTACACGACTCCGGGCAGCGAACTGGGCTGGGCACGCCTCGAGCAGAGAATTCACGGCATCCCCGTGTTTCGCGGCGAGATCAATGCTGGATTTACGAAAAATGGCGAGATGATCCGCGCTATCAACAATATCGCCCCGGGCATCGATGCCGCGACCACTTCGCGGACCTTTAACAACCCCGCTGATGCGGTCACGATCGCGGCGAAACATATCAGCCATGAGCTCCGCCCGTCCGACATCAATCGCAACGATCGCACCTCGACCGACCTTAAAGTGATCTTCGGCGAAGGCGACTGGGCGATTACAGCGGAGAAAATGTACTTCCCGACTGAGCTCGGTGTCGCCGTCCCGTCATGGAGAGTACTCATCTGGGAACCTGTCAGCGCTTACTACGTCATCGTAGATGCAGAGCAGGGCACCGTCCTATGGCATAAGAATATCGCTGACGATCAGACTCAGGCGGCGACCTATCAGATCTACGCAAACCCGACGTCACTCATTAACGCCGCAGATCACGCAACGTCTTTGTCGCCATACGGCGGAGCCTCGAGCAACCCCTCGGCTGGAACGCAAGGGATTCTCGGAACTCGATCGAATGTAACTTTGATCGGTAATGAGGGCCCGCTGTCGTTCAACAACAACGGTTGGATAACGGACGGCACGAATTTAACCGATGGTAATTCTAATGAAGCGGGCGTTGACCGCGTAGCCCCGAACGGCGTTGACGCTCCCATGCCTGGCGATACTGCTTGCCCGGGCGCAGGATGCCGCACTTTTACCTCGACGTGGAATCCTCCTCCGGGAAGCCCGGCTCCCGGCGATGATCCGCTCACGCCTCAGGCACAACGTGGCGCGGTTATTCAAATGTTCTATCTGATGAACCGCTACCATGATGTCCTGTATCAAGCAGGCTTTACGGAAGCGGCGAGAAACTTTCAGAACACGAACTTCACGGGAATGGGAATCGCAAATGACCGCGTTTCCTCCGAAGGTCAAGATTCCTCTGGAACAAATAATGCAAACTTCGCAACGCCTGCCGATGGCGGACGCGGCCGTATGCAGATGTTTATTTGGACTGGCCCGAACCCAGACCGCGACGGCACCGCCGACGGCGATATCGTAATCCACGAAGTTTCGCACGGTCTTTCCAATCGCCTCATTGGTAATGGTACCGGTCTCGGCAATCAGGGCGGCATGATGGGCGAAGGTTGGGGCGACTGGTACGCCCACACCATGCTTGCAGAACCAACCGATGCTGTCGACGGCATCTATGGTCTGGGCGGTTATTCACTTTTCAATCTGGCTGCGGGATTTACCGCGAACCATTACTACGGCATTCGTCGATTCCCGACGGCTATTATGGCTTCGACCGGCGGTCCGAACAATCGTCCGCATAACCCGTTGACATTCGGCCATCTAAATGCCGGCTGCGACACGACGCTCGGAACCACCGCAGCTGCGGTAGCGAGCGCGTACCCACGCAGTCCGGTTATTGCTACTTCAGGCAACTGCTCCCAAGTTCACAATGCCGGCGAAGTCTGGAAATCGGCTCTTTGGGAAGTGCGTGCAAAGTTTATAGCACGACGCGGTTTCACAGGCGGCACAACGGCCGTTCTTACGGCCGTGACGGAAGGAATGAAGCTCACCCCGGTAAATCCGAACTTCCTTCAGGCCCGCGATGGTGTCATCTTGGCAGCTCAGGCACTCTCGGCTTCGCCGCAGACCAGTGCTGATGCGATCGATGTCCGTGAGGGTTTCCGAATCCGCGGTATGGGCTTTTCGGCAAGCGTTCAGTCCGCATCAGCTGTTACCGAATCATTTGACCTGCCGAACGTCACCGTAACGAATCCGTTCTCGGTCAGCGATTCGACAGGCGACAATGACGGATTCCCTGAACCGGGTGAACCGGTACTGTTGAGCGTGGCTATCACGAATACAACCGGTGCACCTCAGACAAACGTTGTCGGCAGCGTCGCCGGCGGCGGTTCGGCAAACTACGGCACCGTCAACGATGGTCAGACCGTTACCCGCCAGATCACATATACCGTTCCCGCAATGGTGGCATGTGGTGCGTTGCATCAGGTGTCGATCACTGCATCGAGCGATGCAGGTGCTCAGGCTCCTGTAATGCGTGAATTCCGAGTCGGCGTCCCGGTCGGCGGAGCTCCGGCAACGTTCTCGAATAATACGGTTGTTAACCTGCCGTCCGGGCAGCCGGCGACGACCTCCGGTCCTGGAGCCCCTTATCCGAGCAACATCGCCGTTTCCGGCCTAACTGGAAACAAGGTGATCACCGTCGAGTTGACGGGCCTTACGCACACGTTCCCGGCCGACCTTGACTTCCTCCTCGTCGGACCCGGCGGACAGAAGTACATCTTCGCGTCTGACTCGGGCGGCGGCGGCGACGTCTCGAACCTAACGATCTCGTTTAGGGACGGCGCGGCGGCACAGCCCTCGACCACGCAATGGGTCGCTGGTGAATTCCAACCTGTCAACGTGGGTGCGAATGACGCGTTCGTAGCACCTGCCCCGGTCGGTCCATACACCAACGCAGCTCCGGCCGGCACTGATACCTTTGCTTCCGTTTTCGGCAGTGACGGTACCACGATGAACGGAACCTGGAGCCTCTATGCAGTCGATGATGCAGGTGGCGACTTCGGAACAATGACAGGTTGGTCAATGACATTTGGATCAAACGACTACACCTGCTCTGTCAACCTGACTCCAAAGTCACGTGCTGACTTTGACGGCGATGGCAAAACTGACCTTTCGGTTTTCCGTCCGTCAGAAGGCAATTGGTATCTCAATCGATCGACAGCCGGTTTTGGTGTCATCAATTGGGGTAACAGCACCGATACGATCGTACCGGGTGACTACGATGGCGATAACAAGGCCGATACGGCTGTGTTCCGTCCGTCGGCTGATCCGGCTGCTTCGGATTACTTGATCCTTAACAGTAACGGTTTCGTTTTCCAGGGCTTCGCTTGGGGATCGCCGGGTGACGTTCCGGTCACGGGTGACTACGATGGCGACGGCAAGACCGATCTTGCAGTATTCCGCCCATCGACGAACGTGTGGTACGTACTAAACAGCAGCAACGGATCGAACACCGTTGAGCCTTTCGGCTTAGCTGGTGACAGACCGGTATCGATTGACAATGACGGTGACGGCAAGACTAATCTAGCCATCTTCCGTCCGTCAGAAAACACCTGGTACATCGCAAAACCAACGGGAACACCGGCAACGAACTTCAATGCCTTCCCATTTGGACTTGCGGGAGATCAGCTTGTTCAGGCTGACTACGACGGCGATAACAAGGACGACATCGCTGTCTTCCGTCCGTCAAACGGCACATGGTACATTCGCGGCAGTCTGGCAGGAACGACAACGTTCACGCCGTTCGGTTCGAGTGGTGATATAGCTGTACCGGGAGACTACGACGGCGACGGCAAGGATGACATTGCGGTTTATCGTGGTGGCACCTGGTATGTCCAGCAGTCAACCGCTGGTTCATTGATCCAGGCGTTCGGTCTCGCATCGGATGTGCCGGTTCCTCTTCGATACCTTCCGCCGACAGCAGGCGGTGGCGGCGGTAGCCCGGTTACCGTTAGCTACACCGGCCCGGCGGTTGCGATCACCGATAACCTTCCGGCTGGCATCAACGTTGTTGTGCCGGTCGCAGGTGTAGGTACGATCACCGACCTGAACTTCTCGTTCGACGGAACAATCGCAAGTGCTGATCCGTTATCGACGACGGTTGGTCTGAACCATTCATGGGTTGGAGATCTTGTTGTTAAGCTGACCTCTCCGGGTGGCACCACCGTGACGATCGTTGATCGTCCGGGCTTTACGGGCGCAGGATTCGGCTGCAACAACAATAACTTTTTCGGTACCACTTTGAACGACGATGGCGGGCTTCCTGCTATCGAGATTCAAACGAATCCGTCGCCGGGCCCGTGCAACACTGCACTGGCATTCCCGGTAGGCAATTTCTCACCGAACAATCCCATGTCAGCATTCGACACTCAGAATGCTAACGGAAACTGGACGGTGAACATCTCGGACAATGCTAGTGGAGATACCGGCAGCGTTCGTGCATTCTCGCTGGTTTTCAATTCAGGAAACTAAATAATATTAGGAGCGTCTTAAGCTGAGACGCTCCTAAACAGGACTGAGAGCCGTGAGGGATTTCGATCTTTCACGGCTCTTTTTACGTTCGTGATAAACACTGTTTTATTGACTTTTTTCTCGCCGGAACATAATCTTTATCCAGAAACATTCATCAACTTTTCGTGAACCCTATCCGTCTTAGTAGATAGTTCAAATTCAGTTCTGTCCGGGTGCCAATGTCATGGGAACTTATATTACCAAGCTTTCGCTGCTAAAGGCGTCAATCGTTGTGCTGACCGGTCTCGTCGGCCTCATCGGCTTCGGTGGCGGCGGCATCGCGGATCTCACCGGTGCCACGGCCGCCTCGTCCGGGCCGTCGGCCTCGCACACGAATGCACCCGGCGAAGATAATTGCGCCGCATGCCACACGTCATTCCCGGTCGATAGCGGCCCCGGTGCCGTCACCCTTTCCGGCATTCCCGCGACATGGAGCCCCGGCCAACAATTTAATATTACGGTCACGACCAGCCAAGCGGATGGCGTCGTTTACGGTTATCAAATGACGGCGATCGACAGTCAGGGCCGCAAGGCCGGAACCTTGTCTGTGCCGACGACGAGTCCGGCGCAATCGCAGGTCATCACCGGCATCGTAAATCAACTGTCCCGCGAATACGCCGAACACACGATCGACGGTATCGTACCGACGGTGTTCGGATCCAAATCGTGGTCCGTGCTGTGGACCGCCCCGGCTCAACGTACCGGGAAAGTCGATTTTTACGTCGCCGGCAACGCCTCGGATAGCAACGGCCAGACCTCCGGCGACTACATTTACACCGCTACTAAAAGCAGTTCTTCCGGCGTCTCACCGTTCGATTTCGATGGTGACCGGAAGACGGATCTGGCGATCTACCGTCCTGCTCCGGGCGAGTGGTGGGTGAATCGGAGCAGTAACGGCGGAACGTTTGCGACGCAGTTTGGTGTGACCTCGGACAAGGTCGTCCCGGCTGACTATACCGGCGACGGAAAGGCCGACGTAGCGTTTTTCCGGCCATCAACGGGACAGTGGTTCGTGTTGCGCTCCGAGGATCTTTCGTTCTTCGCGGTTCCGTTCGGAACATCGACAGATGTGCCCGTTCCGGCTGATTACGATGGCGACGGGAAGGCCGATGTGGCTGTGTTCCGGCCTTCGACGAACACCTGGTTCATCTCGAAGTCCTCAGGCGGGACGACAATCACCGGATTCGGGATCAGCGGAGATCTGCCGGTCGCGGCCGATTATGACGGCGACGGCAAGGCAGACATCGCGATCTATCGCCCGAACGCCGCGGGCGGATCTCAGTGGTGGATCCAGAGGAGTTTGACGGGAACCGTATTCGCGACGCAGTTCGGAGCCCCGACCGACAAGACCGTCCCGGGCGATTACACCGGCGACGGCAAAGCCGACATTGCCTTCTTTAGGCCTTCGACGGGTTTCTGGAACATCCTCCGCAGCGAAGACTTCTCGTTCTTCGCGTTCCCGTTCGGCAGTTCAACGGATGTCCCAAGCCCAGGCGATTATGACGGAGACGGCAAGTTCGACGCCGCCGTCTTCCGCCCTTCGAACTCAACCTGGTTCGCCAACCGCTCAACCGCCGGCGTCCTGATCCAACAGTTCGGCATAACCGGCGACATCCCGCTCCCGAACGCATACGTGCGATAAGTCAGTACCACCTGCGTAAGCGGGTGGTACAACGGAGTAAGAACATTAGCCGCAGATAAAGTGGATGACGCAGATAAGAATTATTTCCTATCTGCATCATCATTCAGGTCGAACCACCCGCTTGCGCAGGTGGTTCTGCCATAAATAAAATGCCCGTCGGACCTTGCGGCTCGACGGGCATTTCTAGGAAACATGAATGTGACGACGAACTTACGGTTTCGTCGTTGTGGTTATTAACCCTTCCGGACGTGCCAAGACTGGGCCCTGGACGACTGGAAGCGGCGTTTCGGTGGTACGTGTCGAGTTCGAAGGCGGGTTGCCCATCGGCACCGGCTGCAGGATCGAAGACGGACGCGGAGCACCGTTATACGGAACTGCACTGAAGTCAGGCCGTGAAATTCGCGGCGTGATGAAGAACAAGATCTCGTTCGTATTACGCTGGACGGATTTACGTTTGAAGAGCTGGCCTAATAGAGGAATGCGTGAAAGTCCCGGCGTTCGGTCTTGATTCTCGCGTTCGTCATCGAATAGTACTCCGCCAACAACGGTCGTTCCGCCATCGGGTACGATCACCTGCGTGGTCATACTCTGCGTGTTGATCGCCGGAGGAGCTCCGCCGACGAGCGACGCTGTCGAGCTATTCTCCGCGACCACGTCCAAAATGACCGTTCCGAGATCGGTGATCTGCGGCGTGATCTTCAGACGAAGCGGCACGTCAACGTAGGTGGTAGTTGCTACAACCGCACCGCCCGCAGCCGAACCTGGCTGAACCGTTACGATGGGAATTTTCGAGCCGCTCTTGATCTCGGCGGGTTTGTTGTTGAGCGTTGTCACCCTGGGCGTAGCAATTACTTTCGCCTGACCTTTCTGTTCGCCGGCCGTGATCAAAGCACTGAGCTGAGCAGTTCCGAATATTCCGGTCGTCAAACCAATCACCGTATTTGCGAGCTGCGAGCCCAAGTTGCCGTTCGGATTTCCGCCCGGGATATTTGCCGGGGCTCCGGCGACCGGAAGTGTTCCGCCCTGGGCTCCACCGCCGTTCCTTCCGAGTACGAGACCGGCTAACTGGACACCGATATCACGGCTAAAGCTTCGTGTAGCGACGACGATTCGTGCTTCGATCTCGACCTGTGCCTCTGGCTGGTCGAGGATCGATACGAGCTGCTTGATCGCGGCTAGATTGGATGCTACATCGGTAATGATCAGCGAGTTGCTTCTCGAATCGACCTCGATCGAGCCGCGTCGCGACAATCGGCGTTTGATGATCGGCAGCAGGCCGTCTCCGCCTGTGCTACCACCGCTTGCCGATGCCGCAGAGCCTTCGACGTTCGTTCCGCTGGTAGTTCCGCCTTGAGCACCGCCACCGGCGGCAGTCGCGTAATTCAGGCGAATCAGTTCCGTATAGAGCTCGGTCGTATCTAATTTGTTGTCCTGACGAGTACGAAGGATCTCACCTTCGTCGGCAAGGGTTTTCGCGTCGGCAACGCGAAGGATATTCCCGTTGACCTGTGCTCCCAACGACTGCGATTGCAGTACCGAGTCGAGTGCGATATTCCATGGAACTTCGTTCAGCTTGACCGTGACAGGAACTTCC
>JBBRUA010000098.1:0-9938 GCA_038248245.1 Pyrinomonadales bacterium
CGGCGGATTGTTAACGGGTGCGGTCTACGGACTTTTGCAGATACCGACCGACGAACATGTCGATCCAAGGGAAGCAGGCTCCTCAGTAGAATTTATTGGAATCGGAGCGGTGATGATCTATTTGGTCGCTTGTACTTACAGCATTCTGCTCATCCTTAAAGTTGTCTAGTTTTTTTGTTCCTATGGCTCGAGTCAGAGTTCACCAACACGTAAATCCCTGGAGTCCGTACTACAAGCAGGAGCCAAAACCGGTTAATCTATCGAAGGTTTTTGCAAATGATTCTTTACCGCTTCACCTCGACATTGGGTGTGCTCGCGGCCGATTTATTTTAAGAATGGCCGAGACCGAACCGGCGTGGAACTATCTCGGCGTCGAGATACGAGAACCGCTCGTAAAGGAGGCCAGCCGTGTCGCCGCTGAGGCAGGTCTTAGCAACCTCCATTACGCGTTCTGCAACGCGATGCTTTTTCTCGAAAACCTGCTCGCAGAAATCCCGGACGGAACACTTCAAATGGTAACGATCCAGTTTCCCGACCCATGGTTCAAAAAAAGGCACGCCAAACGCCGAATGGTAAATCCCGAACTCGTCGCTGCGGTAGTTGAGAAACTCTCATCGGGCGGACAAATTTTCATTCAGACCGACATCGAATCTTTAGCGGACGAAATGTTCGAACTCTTTCGCTCTGACATTAGATTGACCGAAACTTCCTTCACGGGAAATCCATTTCCCGAGAGGACAGAGCGAGAAAATGCAGTCGAGGATAAAAACCTTCCGGTTTATCGTTCGATGTTCAGGCGACTTTAGCTGCCCACAAACTTACTTCCAATTCTTCTCTTTTTTGAATCGTTTGATGATCATATCGCGACGCATTTTGGGGAGGTGATCGATGAAGAGCTTGCCGTCGCAGTGATCGGTTTCGTGCAGGAATGCTCGGGCGGCGTAGCCTTCGGCTTCGGCCTCGAACCATTCGCCTTTTTCGTTTTGAGCTTTAAGTTTGGCAGTTTGGGGGCGGACGACGACGGCTGGGACTTTGCCGAGCGAAAGACAGCCTTCCTGGCTTGATTGCTCGCCGTCTGTTCCGATGATCTCAGGATTGGCTGCGATCAGCTTAATGCTTTCACAATCCATTACGAAAAGACGCAAATTGAGTCCGATCTGCGGAGCGGCCAGGCCGACGCCTTCGGCATCGTACATCGTTTCGAACATATCGGCACACAGATCAGCCAGCTCAGCGTCGAAATTCGTCACCGGCTTTCCGAGCTTACCTAACACGTCTTCGGGAAATTCAGTAATCTTTCTGATCGCCATTGCTATCTCGGTATCACGCCCGAACGTGCAGAGCGTGAAAAGCCCCGGTTCGCGTTAAATCCTTTTTCTTCGCGCGAGGTACATTCCCAGCAGACGGTGGTCTCTTCGTTAGTCGGCGAAACATAGGTGTTGTAGTGAACGACCTCACGATCGCATTCGGAGCACCGAACGGTCGGCTTGTCAGTGGTTTTGGGGTCTATAGTCTCGATCATTGCGGTTTCTTTTTTAACAGGTACAGTTTTTCAAGGAAAAAATCTTTTTCGATCTCAATAGTGTAGTTTGCCCAGATATAGTTTTGCAATGGTATGCAAGCCTCGGTCGCGATACATTTCTCGTCGAGCGCCAGCCAGATCTGCTGGGACTCTGACGGGATCTCCGATATAACAAAATCGATCTCGCGTTTTAGGCTTTCCGGCGACCCGGCCTTTCCCTCGGGCCCGTACTCAAAAAATCGCTCATCCGGCAAGATCCGGTTCACGCCGCTGTAATTGTAGCGTAAAGCCAATGCCTCGAAGGTGATAAATACAATTATCGGCTGGTCCGGCGATTCGTTCTGCTTAATAAAGCTGCCGACGCGCTCCCAATCTCCACGTTTCGTCAGGTTCGGAAACAAATTGATCGTGCCGTAGCAGAACGAGGCAAGAACAACCAAAGCGACACCAAAGCCCACCGTTTTAGACCTTGTCGATTCCCAGTTCTTTGTTATATCCGCGATCAGAAGGCAGACCGAAAGCACTACCGGAGCGAACAATATCGACGCGTGGCGAATGACAACATAAGAAGACCCGACGAGATAATACGCCGCAAAGAAAAACGCGATCGCCGTAAATGCAACACTCGCAAGTAAAACCGTATTTGAGGTGATGCTCTTTCGCCTCATAACGGCGGCAATGCAAACAAACGCAAACAATGCCCGCACTAACCAAACTCGGACGACCGAGGCGGATGACTGCTCACTTCCGGGAAAGACCTCTGTCGGTAGAATGAAGCTCAGAACGTGATTCCAAATGATCCGCAAACCCTCGACAATTGATCTCTCCTCCACAAAGCCACCGGTCTTTGCCGCAAACTCCGCTCGCATCACTAGCAGCATTGGGATGAACGCAATACCTGCGATCAACATCATTACCGCGAAAGTTCTGACGCCGAGCCATTTACGGGAAACGAAAAGTGAAACTCCGAGCCCCGCGATCACAAAGCCAAGATAATAATTGGTGTAGAGTGAGACGACGACGACAAAAAGGAACCCAGCCTTCGCGACAATTCTACCTTTAGGGTCGGACGCATTCTCGTCGGCCCAGAACGCGTCGTAGAAAAGTCGGATCAGCAGTATCGAAAGCAAGACGACCATCGAATACACCCGCATTTCGATGCTTGCCCAGATCAAAAACGGGTGAAGGCCAAGAAATGCCGTGATAATCAGAGCTGCTTTCGGCTTAAATAACCGCTTAGCGAGGCGGAAGAAAACATATATCGCCGCAACACTGCAGACCATCGAGAAAAGACGGGCGAAAAATATCGAACCGTCGATATATCGCCACAAACTCAGGATCCAAAAATATAGAGGTGCTTGTTTTTGTTCGACAGCAGCGGTTTGAAATGCGGTCCAAAAACCATTTTGGGTCGCGTAAAGCGTTGACGCTTCATCGACCCAAATATTAAGAATGTAAGCGAGCGGTATCGCGATCGCCAGATGTAAGAGCACGATCAGGATCACCAAACGAGACTGTGTTTTGGGTGACGGTTCAAGCATTTCGCGAGTTTATGTCTTTCCCAACTGCATCGTCTTGCTCTCAGGCTGATGTTCCGCTCGAAAGCGTTTCGCATGCTCCCGCATATTCACTATCTCAAAGCGTTTGTCGAGCAATCCGATCGCTTCGTCAAGGAAAGCAATTTTACGGTCCGAGTGGACGTTCATGCCGGGGAAATATTTCAGCTCCGACACATCATCGCCGCAAAGGAAATCGAGCGGATGAAGCAGAAGTGACGGCTCCACGCCGGCCGCTCGCGACGCTGCGACAGCCATTTTCCAATAGGTTCGGGCGGCGGTCTCGGAAAATTTGAAAAGGTACATCAAATAACTCGCGTGGATCGGAGTTTTTATCACCGGGAACGTCGTGACCGGGATTTCGACGATGCGTTTGCCGCCCGCCTCAACAAAATGCGGCCGCAGCGAACGAAATCCGTCGGAGAATTTCCCAAAAAGTTTCTTTAGCTTTTCCTTTTCTTCGGCGCTGACATCCGGAGATTTCAAAAAGAAAAATGCCCTCGCCAGCGGAGCGATGTAGGTCGGTAGCGTCGAACAATCGTACTCGTAATCGCGTTGCCCGAGAACATCCAAAACGGCGGGCGAAAGGCTAAATCCCGGACCTCGAAAGCCTTTGGGTATTTTCCCTGTTATCTTTTCGAGAGCGGCCTCAGTTTTGTCGAACTCCTGCACTAACTCTTCTTTCGAGTAAAGATGCAGCCACGGTTCGTGATTAAAACTGTGATTGGCGATCTCATGAGCGTCGCTGGCGATCGACGTAATGGCTTCTCTATTCTTGGCGAGGGCTGCATCCTGGCCGACAATGAAAAAGGTGATCTTCAGTTCCCGGCGTTTCAGAAACTCAAGAATACGCGGAACCGCAAGATCGAGATAGGACGGGAAATCCTTCCATCCGGCATCTCCATGCGTTTTCATGTATGACCACTGGTTGTCGAGGTCGAGTGAAATGCTTGCGATCGGTTTCATAATGCGATCAATTTCCAGCCGCCTTTGTGTCTTCCGCGAAGAATTTCTCGGCTAGCTGGACAGTTTCGTTTATGTTCAGCGTGCCATTGACGATATGCGAGGAATTAACGATATAAACGCCGTCCACGGACGTTTTCATGGCGGAAAGTCCTTCGGAATATCTCAATACTGGGATTGGAAAAACCTGCCGAACCCTTGAGATCTTGAATGCGGTCACGTCCTTTCGGTGGAAATGCGAATACATTTTTTCGAGTGAACCGAGAAAATATTCTTCGATCTCATCATCGGTCTTATCGAAAAGCTCATCATCCGGAGCAACGTATCGCGGTAAATAGACAAGTGCGTCGCGGTTAAATTCCTCTTTATCAACGATCGCCGTCATCTCGATGATGCCTGTGAACGGCGTGTCGTCCGTAATATTTGTTACATAATACTTTGACAGCGACGCTTTCATCATCACCGAAGCACAGACGATTCCCTGATAACGTATGCTCTGCAGCATTTTTCGCTCCTTCGGGTCGAGTTGGCCGAGCATCTTCTCGGCGGCGTTCGACGGACAGGTTAGTATCACTTTGTCGAAGTAAGACAGTGCCGGATCATCATAAAGCCGAGACGCAGACACCGCGGAAACTGCGACCGCTGATGAGGACGCCGCCGACGCATATTCAACCTTTCGGTTAAGTACAGTTTGCTTCTCGTCTTTGTTTCGCCGAGCTGCCGCCGTCGTTACACGTACCTGTCCGGTTTCGAGGCGTTCGATGGAGCCGACCTTTGCATTGAGACGGATCTCGACGCCTTTTTCGACCAAGACTTCCTCGAACCTTTTCAGTACACGAGCATATCCGCCGCGAACGTATCCGAACATCTCGCGCTTCATTCCGGAATTCCGGGCGGAATACATCCGTTGGATAGACGCCCAGATAAACGAAGCGGCTGTTTCCTTATACGCCTCGCCCAGTTTTGCCTTCAGCAGTGGTTTCCAGATCTTTTCGAACGTCTTTTTGCCCGATAATTTGGTCAGCCATTCTTCGGCTGTAACCTTTTCGAGGCGTTTCCAATCCTTCACACGAGAAGCGTAAAATATGGTCGCACCAAGACGCAATTTACTGATCAGGTCGAGCGGCGGAAAGGTCAGGAACTCCATCGTGTCCGACATTGATTCCAGTTTGCCGTCCGTATAAAAGCCGGTTTTCGTCTCGACCCAGCTAAATTCATCGCCCAGACCGATCTCTTCGATAATATTGCGAGTGTGTCTGTCCGATGCCAATACGACGTGATAATGCTTGTCCCAGACAATGCCGCCGATCTCCCAGACGGATGCCAATCCACCGATCTCAGCGGCGGACTCGTAGAGCGTAACATTCGCCCCCGCATCGGCATAACGAATAGCTAGTGTCATTCCCAGAAATCCGGAGCCCACAATTGCAATGTTCTGATTCATATCAAGTCTTACTTTGTGATGTCTTTTGAAGCCGCCGCAAGTTCGGCCCGCGATAAAGAACTCCGCATCGCGTCCCGTTTTCCGAACACTCGCATCATTGTCAGCCGCGAAAGGAGCTTTATAGTGCCCGCAATAGTTTTGAGAGTATTCATTTTCGAGAACCCAAAAAGTCGCACTGCTAAGACAGTCGGGAACTCAACGATCTTTCCTCCTTGGAGGTCCAGCAAGCCGAGCATTTCGGGCACACCATGAAATCCGGGTGCCGTCGGATTTATATTGAGCATCGCACTGCGCCTAAAGACTCGGAAACAGCTCGTGTACGAAGCGATCTTCGTGCGAAGTACGATGCGGTAAAGCACCGACGCTCCCTTCGAAAGTAAAAGCCTCCACCCCGGAACGTTCTGCACGCCGCCGTCCTTATGATACGGCGAGGCGGTTACCATATCCACATCATCTTTCATCAGCGGGATCATCTTGACCAGTTCGTGCGGGTCGAACGTGCAGTCGCAGTCGATCGAGCAAACAATTTCCGTTCTAGCCGCTCGAATGCCCGTCATTATCCCACCGGCCACGCCTTTGTTGACCTCGTGTTGAATTATCTGGACATTTTTCCGATCGCCAAAAAGGGAATGCATCATCGAGAGCGTCTCGTCTTGGCTGCGGTCGTCGACGAATATCAACTCTGATGTAAACCCGATCTTATTCAATCTTTCTTCGACCGAAGTCATTGTTTTGGCCAGATAGGGAAGGGATTCTTCCTCGTTGTAGCACGGAACGACGATCGACACCGGCGTTAGCGAATCGCGAGACTTCACCTCTAAGGTTGAGATCTCCTTGTCCGCTAAAGCCAAATTACTTACGATCTCGCGTTTTAGACCGAGGTGGTCGGCGACGGCTTCGCATTTATATAGCGTAAGATTCTCTTGGACGATCCATTCCATCTTGTCGAGCTTGCGGTAATGCCTGATCCGTGTGACCTTTGAGGCCGCAGAGATTCGTGGCTGCTCGGGATCGAGTTCCCAGACGTGAAAATAGAAAATGAACGGATCTTCGTGTCGGTCGTGCCAGCTTTTAACGGCCTTACGCATCAGCGTATATGGCAGTTGTCTGAAATAATTGCCGCCCGAGATCGGCAACAGGCCGAGGCCGAGATCGATCGTCGAGTAAGGAAATTCCCAAATCGAGCCTTGGCCGGATCTTATCTCGTGTGCGATCCGTTTAGTTTTATCGGTTTTGCCTGTCGGGAGAAACGACGCGTCGTATGCAAAACCTTCCTCGGCGAGGATGTCGAGGATCCAACTGTCTTTTTCAAAAGAAAGTTTCTCGGCAGAGCGATAGCCGGTAACTTTCTGCCCGCAGGCATCTTCTAAAACTTTATTCGTGCGCCTTACATCTTCGCGAAATTCTTCAGGCGTTAGATTTTTCGGGCTTCGATGATAATAGCCGCGACTCGCCACCTCGTGTCCGCGAGCGGCAATTTCTCGAATTAGATCCGGACTTGTCTCAGCGATCCAGCCGAGAACGAAAAACGTCGCTTTCGTATTGTAACGGTCGAGAAGGTCTAACGTTTTGAGGGTATTCGCTTCGTAACGCGGTTCGAAATTCTGCCAATTTCTCTGCTGGATGAGATTTTCGAAAGCACCGACGTGAAAATAGTCCTCGACCAAAATGGTGAGCAAACTCGGCTTATGTTTGGGGTCGGCACTCATAGCGTATTCTTAGAGATCCGTGGTAACGAGATTCATGTTAGATGAAGGTTATACGCAACGGACTGCTAAAACGAGCGTAGGGGCGGACATTTCGATTCGGCAGAACCACTACTCATCTGTATAAAGAATTAAACAAACTTATTTTCCTTTTTTAACCTTTTTTAACTCCAATTGTTTTGTCGCTAGCTTTTCCTCAACTATCTTCACTATCCGGGCGGCCGATTTGCCGTCTCCGAAAGGATTGGCGACCTCTTGAACAGATTTGATCCAGGTGTCGGCCGCGTAGTTTTCCTCTAACAAACGCTTAAGCGAACCAGGTTTGTTGCCAACCAGCTTTGCAACGCCGGCCTTAACCGCCTCGGGCCTTTCAGTATTTTCCCGCAAAACAAGCAAAGGTTTGCCGAGGCTCGGGGCTTCTTCTTGAACTCCGCCGGAATCTGAAACGATCAGCCAAGAAGACTTCATTAGTGCCAGAAAGTCTGCGTAATCGAGAGGCGCGAGCAGGTGAATGCGCTCACGCCGGCCGAGCAACTCCTTGGCGACCGCTTTCACGTTCGGATTTGGATGGACCGGGAAGAACATGCAAACGTCCTCGTGACGCTCGACGAAGTCGCGAATAACTTCCAGATTGGTTGTCATGGCCGAACCAAAACTCTCGCGTCGATGAGTTGTCAGCAACAGGCGTTTTTTCTTCTCGGTTGATTTTATCAGGTCTTTGATCGTATCGCTCGGCGTAAAATGTTTGAGCATGTGCTTCATCGCGTCAACGACCGGGTTTCCGGTGACAAATATCTTTTCGCTCGCAACACCTTCGCGAATAAGGTTTCTACGGTTATTTTCCGTCGCGGCAAAGTGGAATGAAGCGATCTGCGAGACGACACGGCGATTCATCTCTTCCGGATACGGACTCATCAAATTTCCCGAGCGTAGCCCGGCCTCGACATGACCGACGGGAATGCGGCGGTTAAATCCGGCCAAAGTTCCCGCAAGCGTTGTCGTCGTATCGCCCTGTACAAGTATCAGATCTGGTTTTTCGGCGGCCAAAATCTTGTCGAGTTTTGCCAAAACCCGCGAACAGACATCACTCGGCGTTTGGTTTCGCTTCATCACGCCGAGATCAAAATCGACATCGACATTCAGAACGTCAAGAAACGGTTTCAACAGTTGTTTATGCTGGCTCGACGAAACGACGACCGTATTAAAGAATTTTTTTCGCAATTCGTGAATAACGGGCGCGAGTTTTATCACCTCGGGACGCGTTCCGAAGAGAACCAGCACCTTCATCCGCCCATCGACGGTTTCGTGAATTTTCTTGGCCGAGGTCGCTATCACGTTATCGAACATAATGGATGGAGAAAGAAACCAAACGAAAAACCCCGTGATAACATATATTTATTGCACATTATGTCCCTAAATTCGAAATTTTTTATGCGATTCGCGATTCAGCTTGGCTTATTTTTTCTGTTGGCTACAACACTTTGGGGGCAGGAGCCAAGCCCGACGCCGGAGTTGATCAAGGAAGAAGTGGTCGTGATCGCGGACCGAACTAACGTGCGGGTCGGCGATACACCGGCCAGCGTTTCAGTGATCTCGAATGCCGACCTTAAGGCCTCAGCTGCTCCGACGCTGGATGAAGCATTACGACAAAGCGTAGGTCTCTCGACCTTTCGACGTTCCGGCAGCCGAACCTCGAATCCGACAACCCAGGGCGTATCGTTTCGCGGAGTTGGTTCGAGCGGGGCGAGCCGGGCAGTTGTTTTGTTCGACGGAGTTCCGCTCAATGATCCGTTTGGCGGCTGGATCCAATGGCAAAGGGTAAATGCCGTTGCGATCGATCAGGTCGAAGTGCTTCGCGGCGGAGCATCCAGTCTTTATGGCGATTATTCGCTGAGCGGAGCCGTTAACATTGTACCGCGAAAACCTTCTGCCGCGAATACTTTTTCTGCCGAGGCATTTGCCGGGATGCAGAATACGATTTCCGGCTCACTTTTCGCGGGAACCATATTTCGAGGGTTTTCGCTGGATGGAAGTGCGGCGGCATTTCAAACACGCGGATTTATCCCGCTAGACGAGATCGCCCGAGGCCCGGCCGACTCATTCGCAGGCGTTCGAAGCAGCAGCATCTCAATGCGGATCGGCAGGGAATTCGGCAAGCGACCCTCAGTGTATGTCAGACCGTCGATCTTCGGCGAAGTGCGGACCAACGGCACTGGATTACAAACGAATCGAACCCATATTAGGCAGTTGATCTCGGGTGGAAACATTACCGCTGGGCCGGTTATCACTTGGCGACTCTACGGCGGAGCTCAGGTTTATGACCAGGTATTCTCGGCGATAAACGCTTCGCGTACTGTCGATACTCTCTTGCGTGTTCAACGAGTTCCGGCGGGAAATTTGGGAGGATCGGTTCTAATGTCGGGAACTGCGGGCGATCATTCGCTAGTTGGTGGTTTCGAAGCGCGAACCGTAAACGGTGCGAGCGACGAGATCGGATTCTTTAACCGTCTCGCAACTTCCAAGATCGGTGGCGGCGGACGCGAGACGGCTGCGGGCGGATTTATTCGGGATCTGTTTAAGATAGGCGATAAGCTAGTACTGGTCGGCGGCGTACGTTTTGATCGATGGGTCAATAAAAACGGCCTTGTCGCGAGCCGCAGCCTTTCGACCAATGTAACTTCGGTCACTGTATTTGCCGATCGATCCGAAACGGCTCTCAGTCCGCAGGCCGCTTTGCTTTATCAACC
>JBBRUA010000099.1:0-9848 GCA_038248245.1 Pyrinomonadales bacterium
GTATCAGTGTCGCCCTCGGGAAATACGCCGACCACTTGTTTCTTGTCGGCTGGATTGATGCTTTCGAATTTCTTTTCGAGCGAGATATGCTCGCCGTTGATTATGATCGGGTATTCACGACCGAGTTCGCCGCGAACTTTTTCGATCGCTGCTTCCATCGCCGCTGCGTTTTCAGGATTGGAATAATCCATGAACGGTTCGTTCTTAAATTCGTCTGTGCTTCGTTGTGTTTGCATAACTATCGCGTATCTATCTGTCTCGCTGCCGATCGAGCTCGTGGAGTTCCCATTCGTCAAGCAATTCGGGCCGGTCGGGTTTCTCTTCGCTTTGCCAGCCAAGGACGAATCGCGGCTCCTGCGTGTCGTTGCCGTGCTTAACGTAACTCAAAACCAGTACCCAGCCTTTTTTGAGATATAGGTTGAGTTCGCGTATCGAACGGACCTCCGTCGTCAATTTTGTATCTTCCAGAGCCATTTTATCTCCACTCGCCGGTTTTTTGCATTCTCTTTATCTTACGCTTTGCCAGTTCTCGTTTCAATACCGTCATCCGGTCGAGGAATACGATGCCGTCGCAGTGATCGGTCTCGTGCAGAATGCAGCGTGCCGCGAGTCCCTCGACATCTATCTCAAAATGCTCGCCAGTTACATCTTGAGCACGGGCGATGACCCGCATTTCTCGCTGAACTACCTGATAAAGCCCGGGAAACGATAAGCAACCTTCGTCGCCGGTCTGATCGCCTTCGACACTGATGATCTGCGGATTGACCATCACGACCTTTACGTGTTCACGTTCGTCATTCTCGGGAATGTCCATCACGAACATCCGTTTCGAAATCCCAACCTGCGGTGCCGCCAGCCCGACTCCGCCCGCCTTCTCCATCGTCGCAAACATATCCGCCGCCAACTTCTCGAGCGGCTCACCAAACTCCCCGTCCCCAAACGGTTTCCCAACCGTCAACAAAACCGGATCAGGATAATGAACTATCTCAAGTACTGCCATAGCTAAGAACGCGAACCATTATTATACAACAACCAGGCAGAAACACGACCAGCAGGTAGTGTGTTCAGCCTATATCTTGCGGCTGTGCCGTCAAATGAGCGGAAGTGGCTGTGCCATTCCGGGCTTGGGTCTCATCAAACTCCCGGAGTTTGTGCCTCCGTATTCCCGACAGACAGAGGCCGAGCCTGGATGGAAACGCATAGCGGTTTCCGCTCATCAGCCGGCAAAGCCCGAAGAGCGCAACTTGAGTCCCGGTGTGATGAACTTGGCTGACAGTATGATGAACTTGGACGCCGGTATGCTCAGGTTGGCCGCCAATATGATGAACTTGGCTGACAATATGCGCAGGTTGGCTGACAGTATGATGAACTTGACTGACAATATGATGAACTTGGCAGACAATATGCGCAGGTTGGCTGACAGTATGATGAACTTGACTGACAATATGATGAACTTGGCTGACAATATGGCCATATTGTCGCTTAACGCACACGAGGGCGGCGTTCGGGCCGAATAACTAATCTTTTGTTGCGGGAGGAACTGGGGTTGCGGAGATGAGTGTCCGTACTCCGCTGGTCCAATCGCATACCGCTTTTTTTTCAGAATCGGTCAGAATGGCGTCGCGGTGGATGTAGGTGTAGGACGGTAGCGGCATTTCGCCGGATTCTACCTGTTCGCACATATCTTCGAGCTTTTTCTCGCGTCGGTTGGCGTCGTACGTCGCGAACTTGCTGAGATTAAGATTGCGTTTAGCTTCGTCAATATGACTCTGGAGAAACCAACCGGCGGGCTGCACGTACGCGTACCACGGATAGATCGTTTTGTTCGTGTGGCAATCGTTGCAGGCTTTGCCGAAAATGATTGTCACGTCGGGCGATACGCTCACCACCGACTCAAGCGTCTCCGCCTGCACGATTGGCGGATTCGTCTTATCGATCTGAAAGAACTGGATCGCGACGAAGGCAATCGCGACCGCCAAAAAAAAGATCTTTACGATTCTTTTCATCAATATATATTACTACTTTGCAGTCAGAACCACCTGCGGTAGCGGGTGGTTGGACATTACATTAAAAAAACCTTAACTAGAACAAATAGTCCGATGCGTTGGTGTGATTACGCTATACTTAAACCACCCGCTACCGCAGGTGGTTCTGACTATGCTGAGACCGACCGTTCTGGCCATTCCATTTTTCGCCCTCCTCATTGCCGCCGAGGCTCTGTGGGCATATTGGCGCCAGTCGGGCGATTTCGCGGACAGAAAGGATACTTGGACGAATATCTTTCTCGGGTTTATGAGCGTCGTTTTCGGCGCATTATTCGGTTTTCTGACCGGCTGGATTTACGTTCTATTCTACGACCTCGCTCCGTTCAAATTCCCTGCCGACGCGTGGTGGACATGGGCACTGTTATTCTTTGTAGATGATCTGGCGTACTACGTTTTCCACCGAGTCAGCCACGAGATCAGGCTGTTTTGGAATTTCCACGTCGTTCACCACTCGAGCGAACACTACAACCTCAGCGTCGCCGTTCGCCAAAGCTGGTTCAGTGGTTCGCTACAATGGATATTCTACGCTCCGCTAATGCTCATCGGCTTTGCCCCGTGGATGTTCGCCCTGATGCACGGATTCAACCTCATATATCAGTTCTGGATTCACACAAAGCTGATCGACAAGTTCCCCGCGTGGATCGAGTTCTTATTTAACACACCGTCGCACCACCGCGTTCATCACGGCGTGAATGAACCTTACATTGATAAGAACTATGGTGGCGTGCTCATAGTTTGGGACAGACTTTTCGGCTCTTTCGCGATCGAAGATGAAACGCCGCGATACGGTATCATAAAGCCGCTCGAAAGTTACAATCCGTTGTGGATAAATACTCACGGTTGGGCAGAGATGTTCGAAACGATGCGTCAACGGAGATCATTTCGTGAGAAGATACGTTGTATATTCGCATCGCCGAATATGGAGTTTAAATAATTAATGAAAACATTCGCTGTTATGATATTCGCAGTCTGCTTGCTGGTTACCAGCGTTGCGGCCCAAAAGGCAACTGTTACTTCAAAGCAAGTTACCTACACCCGAAAGAACCCGATCTCGGAATATAAAAAGACCTTTACGGTCCAATATCCAAAGATCAAAGCCAGAACACCGGCACTATCCAAAAAGATTGAGACCGCATTGAGCTACGAAAAAGCTTTCGGCTTCACGATCGCCGAGGAAATGGGTGAATTGCAGTGGCTCGAAGCTGCAACTTATGACGCCGTCTTCAATAGCGGCAAAGTTCTCTCGATGAACCTGAACATCGAAGGCACCGCCGCATACCCTTCCGGCTCGACGAAAACTGTTGTCGTCGATACATCGACCGGAGTCAAGCAAACCGCAGCGATGGTATTTACGAATCTAAAGGGCCTCACAGCGATGGTGTTGGCAGATCAAAAGAAAGAGATCGCCCAATCGATCGAAAATCTCCGCAATGATCCCGAGATGAAAGATCCCGACCCGTCCGAGCTTTTTGAGGGAAAAACTTTCAGCACGAAAGATCTCGAAGGCTTTAGCGTCGACGGCAAAGGCGTTACTTTCCGTTATGTATATGGCTTTCCGCACGTTATTCAAGCATCCGAACCTTCCGGTTACTATTTTTATCGCTGGGATCAGATAAAGCGGTACATTAAGCCCGCAGGATTGCTCGATACGCTTGCTCGCTAGTATAGTAAGTGCAATGAGTGAAAGAAAGATCAGAGTATTGGTCGCAAAACCCGGGCTCGACGGACATGACCGCGGCGCCAAGGTTATCGCTCGTGCTTTGCGAGACGCCGGGATGGAAGTAATTTACACCGGGCTTCGCCAAACGCCCGAGATGATCGCGTCCGCGGCACTGCAGGAAGATGTTGATGCCGTCGGCATCTCGATCCTCAGCGGCGCACACAATACTCTTTGCCCTCGTATCGTCGATCTGATGCGTGCGAACGGCATGGACGACACTCTGATCCTTGTCGGCGGCATTGTTCCGCGAGAGGACATTGTAAAACTGAAGTCCAACGGAGTGTCCGAGGTATTTCTGCCCGGCACATCGACCGAGGACATTGTTAAATTTATTAATGCGAACGTTCGCACAATATAGCCCGAAGAATAAGAGCAAGGAAGAAACACATGAAAAGAATAATTACATCTGCATTGGTCGCAATATTTGCGATCTCGACCGCAACAGTTGCATCGGCCGGATCGGCACCTGCAACAACGCCCCAAGACGTGGTTAGTGTGGTCAAAAAAGTCAGCCACAAAACCAAACGCGGCACCCAAACCGTTTACACCCGCACAAAAAGAGGTGGAAAATACGTTTACAGAAAGGCCAAGAAAGGTACCAAATGGACCTACCGGAAAGTAAAACGCGGCGGTAAATGGGTATACGTCAAGACACGCAACGTCATCGTCGGCAAACCAAGACGCGTCAGCTAAATCATTTAATATCAATTTACTAAGAGCGGTCGCAAGGCCGCTCTTTTTTGCGCTGATAGTTTGCGCTAAATTAGCGATTGAATCAATAATTGCAGTATGAAACAAACCGTACGAGTTGCCGGTGGACAGGGTTTTTGGGGCGATCTATTGACTGCTCCGGTCGATCAGGTCAGGAAAGGGCCGATCGATTATCTGATGCTCGACTATCTCGCCGAGGTCACGATGTCGATCCTGCAAAAGCAGAAGAACCGCGACCCGAAGGCCGGTTACGCAAAGGATTTTGTCACGCTGATGCGCGAGATCCTGCCGGATTGCGTTGAGAAGAACATCAAGGTTCTCTCGAACGCCGGCGGCGTCAATGTTAACGGATGTGCCGAAGAAATTCGCGACGCCGCCCGCGAACTCGGTCTGGCCGGAAAGGTTAAGATCGGCGTCGTCACCGGCGATGACGTTCTCAATCGGCTCGATCAATGGATCGCCGATGGCGTCGAGATCAACAGTATGGACGACGGCACGCCGCTCGCCGCGATCCGCGACAAGGTTCAATCGGCAAACGTCTACATCGGTGCGGAATCTCTCGTCGAGGCTCTAGGAAAAGGTGCGAATATAATCGTCGGAGGCCGCCTTACCGACACCGGCCTGACGCTCGCTCCGCTGATGCATGAATTCGGCTGGACGTTCGACGATTGGGACAAAGTTTCGGCGGGAACGATCGCCGGGCACATCATCGAATGCGGAGCTCAGTCGAGCGGCGGTAATTGCCAGTACGATTGGCAGAATATTCCCGACATGGCAAACATCGGCTTCCCCATCATCGAAGCGTCACCCAATGGCGAATTCATCGTCACCAAACACGAAGGCACCGGCGGCCGCGTCAACATTCAATCCGTCAAAGAGCAGCTCCTCTACGAAATGGGCGACCCGCACGAATACATCACGCCCGACGTCGTCGCCGATTTCGCGTCGATCAATCTCGAACCCGCAGGCGAAAACCGCGTCAAAGTCTTCGGCATCACAGGCCACCCAAAGACCGATTTCTACAAAGTCTCCATCGCCTACACCGGCGGCTACAAATCCGTCGGCACGCTCGTCTATTCCTGGCCCGACGCCCTAGAGAAAGCCCAAGCCGCCGACCGCATTCTTCGCGAGCGTTTAGACAACCTCGGCCTCAAATTCGACCTCATCCTAACCGATTTCGTCGGAGTAAGTTCAACGCACGGACACTTAGCACGGAGTGCGGACAATCCTGTCCGCATGAGTGCGGAGCACGAACAAAGTCTCGCCGGAGGCACCGGCGATGCGGACACGAGTGTCCACACTCCGTACGACATCCCCGAAGTCCAACTCCGCGTCGCCGTCCGCGGCCAAAACAAAGCCGACGTCGAACGCTTCACCAAAGAGATTGCCCCGCTCATCCTCACCGGCCCGCCATCAGTCACAGGCTTTGCTGGTGGAAGGCCGAAGGTTGAAGAAATTATGGCTTATTTCCCTGCTCTAATACCAAAGTCATTGATTGACACTAAGGTGGATATCGTCGAGGCTTGATCTTTACCTATGAGTTTCTTAAGCAAATTATTCGGTCCGAACATGGCGGAACCTAATCCCGAAGACGCTAGGCGTCTCGCGAGATTGTTACTTGCAGAAATTAAGCTCTATGAAACTTATAAGTTAGAACGTGGTATCAGGACTAGCAATATCCTTGGCTCTTTGGAGGATGAGATAACGTTGGCGAGGAAGAAATTTTCGCAGTCGTTTAGCCACGAATCAGCTAGGATAATATTTGAAGAACAAGTCCTGGCCGTTCTTGCCGATGGCGATCCGTCTTCGCTCGGTACCCGGTCTAAATAAACACCCGCCCGCCATAACAGGCTTCGCTGGCGGCCGCCCAAAAGTCGAAGAAATAATGGCCTACTTCCCCGCCCTAATCCCCAAATCACTGATCCAAACAAAAGTGGAGACCGTCGAGGCTTAGTACCTAAATCAGTCTAAACACCATTTAACTCGACGTTAATTTTTTCGTGTTAAGATAAACAAAATTCGGGAGGAAATATGATCGAATCGAAAACATTGCCGGAGATAGTTGATCTTGGTAACACTGAAATTGACGATTTATTGACAAAGATAAACTTTGGGCATCTCGGCCTGTCTAAAGATGATCGGCCCTACGTTGTTCCAATCCACTTTGCCTACGGAAAGCCGGGCATTTATTTTTTCACCACCGAAGGAATGAAGACCGACATTCTGGATGAGAATCCAACAGTCTGCCTTCAGCTCGAAGACATCCAAGACAGGGACAATTGGAAGAGCCTAATTATCATCGGCAAAGCTGAGCGACTTTCCGAGCCGCAAGAGATAGAAACTGCGATGAAGATGATAAAGAAAATAAACCCGCGACTCTCACCCGCATGGAGTATTCGCTGGCTCGACAACTGGGTTCGCTCTAACGTCGAAGTAATCTATCGAATTACGCCCGAAACCATGTCAGGACGAACGACTCTTGATAAAAAGTGAAGGAGACGATCGCAACGATCGCCGCGATTCTTGCGATCGTAGGGAACGTTCCCTACGTGATCGACATCGTCAAAGGCCGAGTCAAGCCTCATTCTTACACGTGGTTCGTCTGGACGGTCGTTTCGGGGATAGTATTTTTCGGGCAATTGGCTAAAGGTGCGGGCGTCGGGACATTTCCGACCGCCGCGTCCGGGATATTCACATTTGTTATCTTTCTGCTTTCACTGAAATATGGTTACCGGAAAATAACAAAACTCGATACGTTTTTCCTCGTTTTATCCCTTGCCGGAATAATACCTTGGGTCCTTACAAATGACCCGACAATATCTGTAATTGTCGCCGTCAGTATCGATGTGATCGCCTTTATTCCTACGTTTCGCAAAACTCGGGCCGACCCGACAACCGAAACGCCCATTCTTTACGGGCTGAATGTGATCCGCCACATATTAGCGTTGTTCTCGATGCAAGCGTACAACGTCGCAACCACGCTCCATTCAATAGCTATGATCGTCACCAATTCCCTGATGACTTTCTTGGTGGTATTTCCTAAGAAACCAACGAAGGTCAAGAACGTTTAGGAACTCGTTGATTAAATTGAACACCCACCGCGAATTTTTGACCGAGTTCAACGTAACTTTTTTATTTTGAAGGCGGAAACCCAACCGGTAGGGCGGGTGTTCTTGCTCCGGCGCTATTAAGAATCATGTGCAAGAGCACACTCCCTACCGGTCGTGTTTCTGCCTGCCAAGTCTGGATCAAAACACCTTTTCCCTCGACGTGGATTATTTTGTGTTCAGACAAACAAAATTCGGGAAAGGAATGAAGACCGACATTCTGGATGAGAATCCAACCGTCTGCCTTCAGCTCGAAGACATTAAAGACAGGGACAATTGGAAGAGTCTAATAATCATCGGCAAAGCTGAGCGACTTTCCGAGCCGCAAGAGATAGAAACTGCGATGAAGATGATAAAGAAAATAAACCCGCGACTCTCACCCGCCTGGAGTATTCGCTGGCTCGACAACTGGGTTCGCTCAAACGTCGAAGTAGTCTATCGAATTACGCCCGAAACCATGTCGGGACGAACGACTCTGGTTAAAAAGTGAAAGAGACGATCGCTCTTCCTAGATTCGGCTAGTGTCCGAATCCTCCCGACGTCCCCGACAACCTAACTTCAACCCATTTGAGGGTAAAGCGACTCTGCGGTGGGCGAAGCCCAAAGAATATAGCGATGGCCAAATCCTTAATGGAAAGAAGATCGACTTCTCGTTGCACAGATAGCATAGATGCCTATGTATGCTATAATCTAATGCCTAGCGAATCGAATAATTCGGAGTTCTTTGACAAATAAAAGTTGTGAATTATTTGTCGCAAGAACGCGATGTGACACAAATAGAAAATCTTTTTTTAAAAACGGTGGGACACGGACATATTTTTCGCATAACCATAATAAACACAATGGTTTGCGTGTCCCACTCCAGTGTGGGACAGTCGTGGGACAGTGCGGGACAGGATATTCATTTAATTGCGATAACCGTACTTTTTACAGAAGTTAGCCAGATACCGGACGAACCCTTGTCCCATGTCAAATTTCACGTGAAAACATATCCGGACAGTCGGATAGTGAAGGCACTCTGCTATCTTTACAGAAATTCAGGAACATCCGTCGGACAATCTTCCGCCAGGCGCCTATTCGCATTTACGATCCCGCCGCCTATGTCGGTGGGCCGATTTGCAGGAAGATTCTAGAACAACCAGCGAATCAAGTAAAAAATACCATATCCGGCGCCGATGAGTATGGCGATGAGCAAGAGGATCAGGCCGGCGATGACGAATTTGAATTTTTTGTATCGATTCTCGTCCGGGGGCGAAAGCTGGTTTTGCGGAAAGTATGGTGGTGGTCGGTTCATTTGTAAATCTTATAGTAGTTAGTAGCCAGTAGCTAGTAGACAGTAGGCAGAAATCAGAAACCAAAAACGAGAAACCACAAACGAGAGACCCGAAACCATTTTCAAACTTGCCAAATTCTGTGGCATACTAAGTCGTCTCTAATATCATCATAAAGCAGGAAATTTTTATGAAACGCCTATTCCTTATCGCCTTGTTGGCAATCGTGTCTGTCGTCGCTGCTAACGCGCAGCTTACTCTTTCTTTCAACGATCTCGTTAATCTCAAACGCGTCGCTGATCCCCAATTGTCGCCGGACGGTAAGACCGTTGCTTTCAGCATTGGCGTGGTCAATAAAGACGCCAACAAAACCCTCACGCAGATCTACACAATGTCGATCGACGGGAGCAATAAGAAATCGATCACGAGCGGAACGGCGTCGAGCAGTTCGCCACGTTGGTCACCGGACGGTAGGCACATCGCGTTCACTACCGGCGGACAAATTTGGACAATGGAACCGGACGGCGATGACAAGAAACAGGTCACAAAGATCTCGACCGGTGCCGGACAACCCGTCTGGTCGCCCGACGGTAAAATGATCGCCTTTGTTAGCGACATTTATCCCGAATGCAATAACGACGAATGCAACCGGCTCGAAGACGAAAAGGCCGAAAGCAGTAAAGTTAAGGCATACGTCACCGAACGTCTGCTTTTCAAACACTGGGTCGAATGGCGTAATCGTAAACGAACTCACGTTTTCGTTGTTCCCGCCTCTGGCGGCGTGGCGACTGATGCGACACCTGGAGATTTTGATTCCCCGCCATACGGTGCAGCAACCGGAACCGACTACGCGTTCTCACCTGACGGCCAAAGCATTATTTACCTCCGCAATCCGGACAAGGTCGAGGCGATCTCAACCAACAGCGATATTTTCATACAGAATCGCAAAAGCGGAGCTCCTAAAAACATCACGCTCGGAATGAATGGCTACGAC
>JBBRUA010000100.1:0-9716 GCA_038248245.1 Pyrinomonadales bacterium
AAGGTTATCGCAGAAGGCATCGAGACCGAAGTTCAACTTGAAAAGCTGAAAAGCCTCAATTGCGAAGGCGGGCAGGGCTATTTCTTAGCCGCTCCGATGAATTTTACCGAACTCCAGGACTTCCTCTGTGTAGAACCGAGCAACAGCCTACCGGACATCTGTTTCGACGATGTCGCAACCGTCTCTACAGTTCAATAAGTTGACCGTCAGACTTCCGCTTATGGTCATTGCTCAAGGAGATCACTTCTCCAGTTTCGCGATCCGGGTCTCTTCTCGTTTATCGGCGCTGAGCACTTTTTCGAAATTGGAGAATACGTTTATTCACGCACGGATTCCACCGTAAAATTAATAGGTAGAGTAACCGCCATATACCGCGAAGGCCGACCAGTAGTACGGGTTGATAAAGCGTCCATCCGGTTCGTTAAGAAGATCAAGTTGTGCGGCTCGAAGGGCGCGGGATGTATTCAAGCCGTTGACGCGGCGGTGAGTGTGGAACCTTTCCATCAGGGTGGCGGTGGCGTCGGAATCGACCTTCCACTGACTGGCGACGACGACCGGAACGCCGGTCGCAAGAAATGTCCGGGTCAGCCCGACCATTCCCTCACCGTCAAAGTAACCTTCCATGCCGGTCTCACATGCGGAAAGGATCACAAGTTTTGTCCGTGAAAGGTTCAACCCATCGATCTCGGTGTTAGTGACGATACTGTTTAGAGTTTCGTCGCCATCTTTTGCAAAAAGCATATACGACGAGGATGGCTCACGATTAACGACCACGTAATGACCTGCGAAATGTATGACATCGGCAGCCGGAATATCGCGGAAAAACGAACCCTTCTTAGCGTTTTCATTGATCAGAAGATCTGTGCTGTCGTAATATTTCTTCAGTTTCGTCGCCTCGGTTTCCGCCTCTGGGAGATCCGCCACTCCGTCAAACGCTGAACGGTCAAACGAAGGATTTCCAACCGCAAGTAGCGATTCTGGTCCGCTAGATCCTTTGTCGGCCGCTTTTTCCGAACTCAAAACAAATACCGATGCACTAGGCGAATAAACCAGATTATGGGCCAGCAGCAAAGGATTGTCGGTCGAATCGGAAAGGGAAGCGAATGGAACGTAATAAAGATATTTGTTAGGTATAACGCAAAGATCGAGCGATGGGTTTAGTTGTTTGCGGATCGGGGCGATGAGTAGATTGTAAAGCTCACGACTACTTTTCTTCAGCACATCGGGGTCTGATAGCGGTCCGTCTTTTAGCAGACTGACGTACTGATCGACCTTTTGTAGCAAAACTGTCGAATCAACATCGACGGATGTAACCGTGAAAATTTCCTTCGATACAATCCAGATCAGGATTTTTTTTTCCAGAACCGAATACTTGACGAGCTGAATTCCAGCCGGCATACGTGTGCGAATCTGTTCGATGGGCAGCGGCCGGTTGGGTGGCCCGGCGCCTAAATTCTCTCCAAGCCGTTCGATCAATGAACGAGAGCTCGAAAGCTCTGACAGATTGAACGATGCGGAAAGGTCACCTTTTTCGAATTGGCGTTCCAGCGCAATGTCATAGATCGTAATTCCATTATCGAAGAAGCTAGTTTTTTCTTTTTCCTCAGTGATCTTTTCCCTGTTGTCCTCGACGAACTGGACAGCCGCCGGAATTGACGCATCGAGCCGTTGGGTATCGCCGAGTTCCTTAACCCCATGTAGAAAGCCTTTTTTTGCCAGATATTGGAAATGCGGTGAGGGAAGACTGTCGAAAGCCTGATCGGCGGAGCGGTATAACTCAGTGGACCTGACAAAATCATTGGTTTGATCGGCTAGGGACGCTGAAAAAACGTTCGAAAATGCGAGCATTTTTTGTCGCGAACTCTCATCTGTTATAGCGTTGGCATCGGACAATGCGTCGTCAAAAAACTTCCGTGCATTCGTCAGATCACCGGAAACCGTAAAGGCCATACCAGCCATATTTTTTGAGAGCGTCAATGGCATTAGGTTGCTGGAGTCTTGCGACTTACCCATATCCTCAGATAATTTAACCGCCTCGAGAGAGGCTGCAACAGCCAAATTTTTCAGGCCTGATTCAAGCCAGATTCGAGAAGCGGTTTGGCTATTTCGTTGCCGCTGGCGTATGCTCCCGGATTCGGAAGCCGACGTTTCGAGTGCTCTGTCCATATATTCTAGAGCGATATTTTTCTGCCCCAGAAACGAGCTGCCGAAGGCAATGTCTATCAAATTTCTCTGGATCGAGTACTTATCACCGATCTGCTCGGCAATCGCGAGGGCCCGCCGATTGATAAGTGTAGCTTTCGAATGTTGGCGCAGCGTTCGCTGAGTACCTGCCAACCAGTAGAGAGCGGTGGCTTCGAGCCATTTGTAACTATTCACATCAGCGAAATCGACGACATTTCGTATCGTTTCTGCACTTTCATTCGCTTTGCCGACATTGATTAAACAATAACCTTCGAAATATGAACTTAAATTAGCTTCCCATTTGTTACCCGCCTTTTCGAAGATTTCGCGAGCTCGGGTGAATTCCGGAAGAGCGTCTTTGAATCGAGCATCTTTACAGAGTTTATATCCTCTTTTTACTGCACTTTGTGCTTCCTGAAGATCTGCGAGGTCGGCGGTTTCCCTCTTACGGTAGAATGCCGCGATCTCGGCTGCGAATGGGTCGGAGTTGTGCCGCGACTCGAGATCTCCGGCATACTCGAGAGCATGCATCAATGGTTCCCGTTCATTCGGTGCAGTTTCGACGAGTGCCATCGCCAAGCTCTGCGGAATATATTTTTCGGCGATGAGTTCGCGGTTTGAACTGAGAATGGCCCACGCTTTACTCTCATCATTTGTAAGAACAGCGCGCAAAAAACCGGCCTGTATTTCGCCCGCCGGTATATCACGCGAACTCGATTTATCAAGTAGCTCCAAATTCCGCCTAGCCTCGTCCGCCCAACGAGAGGTGCCGTCTAATTTTAGATAGGTGTTCCATGCTTCCTCTGCCTGAGCGGTCTGACGTAGGGATTGCAGGCAGAGTGCCCGATTAAAATATGGTTCCAGGAGTTGAGGCCGGAGTTTTATCGCTGAGTCGAGTTTAGATAGGCTTTGATCCAACAGTTCCTGCCTCTTTACCCGATCCGGGCCGGATGTCTTTGCCATTTCTGCCAGCGATGCTCCCCAATCAGCAAGCAATTCGGCATTGTTCGGATCGGTTCGGCTTGCCCGTTCGAATAGTTCGTTTGCCCTATCGAATTTGCGTTCCGCTAGGAAATATTTCCCAAGGGCGGCGAGCGAAGCCGAATTGTCGTTTTCGCCTGCGGCATAGGAAAGAAGACGTTCGGCACGTTCACGCGAGGCGTTCTCCTTATCGTCGATTGCCCCGCGGGTCGTGCTCCATGGGGCATAGTCAAATCCGCTGATTCTGACTTCAACTGGCCTTTGCGTGCTGTATGCGAGTTCTAGTTGCGTGAGGCCTCGATCCACATCGGACTTGTATATCGCAAATCTCCAAACTCCCAAGCAGACCAAAATCAGAGCGGCACCCGCAAAAGAGAATTGAAATGCGGGAGCGGCAAACCATTTTCTCCATCCGTCTGCACTAATGTCTGCTGATTTTAATGGTGTTGGCTTGGCAACGCGGTTCTGTTCGGCATATAGGCGAAGTCCCGCCACCAGATCTGCCTCGTGTCTATTCGTTTCGATCGCAAGAAAGTGAGTTGTAAAACCTTTGGCCTCATCAGTGCTGAGGCGCCCGTCGAGATGATCTTCGATAAGTTCGTGTCCGGCTCTGGATAGACTTTCCGCAAATCGATCGTCGGTCAAAAACGACTCCTCTATAAGCCGCAATTCATCTTCATCATTCAACTGCCCTAATAGATACTTTTTAAAATTCGGTTCTTTTTTCATAGCCCTTCTATATATATATGCGAAAAAAGGCGAAAACCTTTCAAACTTTTTTTACCGAAGAACATTTTACGAGACATTCAGATAGCTGCTTACGTATTCGCGAGGTCCTAACCTGGAGGACGCTGATCGCGACCCCGAGCTGTTGAGCGAGATTCTGGCGATGGCGTATCCTTGACGATTCCAGATCCTGATAATATTCGATGATCAAATCTTTATCACTGGCTGACAGTTCATTCAAACATTTTGCAAGCCATTCGAGATCATCGCTTATATTTTGATCGAAAGGGATTGAAACCAGCTGTTGTAGCTCCACATTAAGGAAAGCCTTGCGGGACCATTCCTGAACCAATTTTCCCGCGACGCCGTAGAAATATAGAGCCGGATCGCCCTTGTAGGTTTCGATGATTTTCGATAACTTCCCGCTCACGCGGTCAAACGTCTGATCGGTGAGATCTTCTGCTTCGTGACAGCCGCGACCTCGCATGATTCGTATAAGACCGCTCCGGATCCGTTCGTATTTACGAGCAGCGGCTTCTGCATCGGGGTCCAGCCATCGTAGCAGTAACTCGAAATTTTCTTCAGTTAGTACAGTATCTTTGGGCATTCGATGAAAACAAAGTAACGTCTTAAATGGCGGCACATCAGGTATGAGGTTTCCCCTCGTCATTTAAGCACAGTCCGAAAAAGACCGGCTCCGACAACCGGCTCAGATCAAATCTGTAGCTATGTTTTTTCGGAATAAACCTATCTTAGACACGACTTTTTTCTTAGTCAAGAAAAAAAAGTGTGAAAGGTTTTTGCGATTTTTCGCATATATATATGGAAACAGTTTTTTTTCCCACGAAAACGACTTCCGGCAAACAACGTCTTCCTCCGTTTGTCTGTATCGCCGCTTAGCGGTCTGGGTTCTCCCTGGCTCCCACCAGAACCATGCTGCCGCTGACTCGAAAGGTGATCTCATCGAGTTGGCGGCGGTTTTTTATCTAGTTTTATGGAGCCAATGCACTGTCTAGATGTTGGCCGAGAGTTTTGAGGTGATTTACGACTTTGTCGATGAGCCAGGTTGGGGTAGAGGCTCCGGCGGTGACGCCGACCGTTTTCACGCCGATGAGGTCATCTGCGTCAATTTCTTCTTCGGTCTCGATGAGAAAGCTTTTATCGCAGGATTCTTTACAGACACCGAGAAGTTTTACGCTGTTTGATGAGTGGCGGCCACCGATGATATAAAATGCATCGACCATTGTCGATAAAGCCCTAGCGGCGTCTTGCCGATCACGGGTTGCAGAGCAGATTGTATTGACGATCTGCACCTCATCATCGGTTTTCGACTTTATGGCCTCGGCGGTTTCAAAAAATGTTGAGGCTTTGATAGTTGTCTGAGCGACGACGAGCGGATTCCGTAGACGGGGTAAACCGGCGACCTCGGTCTCGTCTTTGATAATAAACGCATGTTCGGGAGCGTAGCCTTTGACACCAATCATCTCGGGATGGTCCGCACCACCAATAATGATAACGTGTCGGTCCTCGCTGGCGGCCCGTGCGGCGAGTTTTTGAACTCGCGTGACAAACGGGCAGGTCGCATCCACGACCTTGGATGCCTTTTCTTCGAGCTCACGCTGTACCTCTGGAGTTACTCCGTGGGCGCGGATTACGGCCGTTTCGTTGCGTCCGATCTGTGTAGGCTCCGAGATGGTGGTCACGCCTTCGTGGGCAAGACGCTGCATTTCCTGCTCGTTATGAATAAGCGGACCAAGTGCACGGACGGTGTCGCCTTCGCCGAGAGCTTCTTCGACCATCTCGACCGCACGTTCGACGCCGAAGCAGAAACCGTATTCATTTGCCAACAAAACTTGCATTTTTAATACAAACTAACTTATTTTCTAAATTCCAACCTCACATCTAATATTAGCAAATGGATACTCGAAACGAAACTTATTCCCGTCAATGCCGGTTTCTGGACGGCTCTTATTTCCTCGCGCTCTATGAGGCCTTCATCGCCGCCTTTTCGGACTACGTGATGCCATTCGATCTTACCGAGCAACAGTTTCGGAACCACATCATCCTCAATGCGGTTGATCTCAATTCATCTGTGGGAATGATGGAGGCGGAAAGACTGATCGGGTTTACCCTCAACGGTTTTGGAGAATGGAATGGGATCAGCACTGTTTACGATGCCGGGACCGGTGTGCTTCCGGAATATCGGCGTCGGAAGTTGGGAACGCAAATGTTCGACGTGATGACACCCATATTTCGCGACCGAGGGATCAAGCAATATCTGCTCGAGGTCATTACTGAGAATAAAAATGCGATCGGCTTATACGAGAAGCTTGGCTTTTATACTCCGCGAACGCTTTCGTTGCTCCACTGTGAGAACCGTTTGATCGTTGGGGAAACTAATCCTGAAGGAATTGAGGTCAGGGAAGTATGCGAACCCGACTGGACGCTTCTCAAAACCTTTTGGGACGGTGAACCCTCTTGGCAAAACTCTATCGAAGCGATCGACCGGAGTCGTATGAATAAAAGCTTCCTCGGTGCGTATCGCGGAGAAGACTGCCTTGGTTATATTGTATTTTCCAGCCCGTTCGGCCGAATTGCTCAGATCGCGGTCGATAGAAATTTTCGAGGACTCGGCATTGGAAGTCTTTTGCTAAAAGCCATGATCGCCGAGACAAGCGATGATTCTACTCCACAGGTGATTAACATCGATCGCTCAATGGACGAATCGATGACGTTTTTTGCGAATCGCGGGTTTACTGAGAAACTGAGCCAATTTGAGATGATCCGGGAGATATAATTATCTGACCGGTTCTCGCAGGAGTGTATCAGCCGCGGCGTGAGCGATCGAGGCTGCCTCCGGATTTGATTCGCGTAGATTAGCGAGTTGACGGAGAGCTTCGCCGGTGCGGGAGAGTAGCCTGACGAGATCGCCCGGCTCTGCTTTGGTTCTTCCAACCAATTCGTCCCATTCCATTCCCAAAGCCCATTTCTCAGCCGCCGCCGCTGCGGAATAGTTGATCTCTTCAGATATCTCGACACCATTCTTCCACTCAACATTCGAGACGGCGACCACAATCGCTTCCAGATGCGACAAAAGATCGGTAGAATTTCGCGTAGTACGAAGTTCACCGTAGTTACGATCCGCATCTGAGGCGACGGATGCCATAAGAGCGGCAGCCTCCGAGATTTTGAGATCGGCGAAAATGCCTTCGCGAAGTGCTTCGCCAACAAGCAAAGGTCGGTCGATACGCAGGTCGGCGAGCCATTTGCCATTTTCAGTGACGGTCTCACTTGCGATTTCGATATAGCCAAAATGATCGAGAACGGCGGCACGATTTTCGAAAGGTGCCCAGATGCTATCGCTCAGCAACTCCGCTCCGTTATCGTTACGGCTGTCCGCCCGTGCTCGGCGGCTTTCACGAAAAGCGAAGCTCTTCTCGGCGATCTCGCGCACCTGTTTGAAGTTGCCAAAGGCGTCGAGCAAATTGAGCAAGCTCGTATAGGTCGCCCGAAACCGGCTCTCGAGCGGGTCGGGCTTGTCGGAAAGGAGTTCGGCGATCTTTTTTGGGTTTTGGAATGAACTCGGGATCAGGACAACAAACCCGACTTTGTCGCGTCCGCGTCGCCCTGCACGGCCCGTCATCTGCTGCAATTCACTGGCTGTCAGTGATCGCCAGCCATCGTTGCCTCGGGCATCGGCCTGGCTTAGGACGACAGTTCTGGCGGGGAAATCGACGCCCGCGGCAACTGTCGACGTTGCAAATATCGCATCAAGTAAACCGGCGGACATCATCTTTTCAACCAAAAGCTTCCATCCGGGAATGTGTCCTGCGTGATGGGCGGCTACTCCCGCGAAGACGATCAGTTTGCGATGCTTGTGATCGCTGATTTCGGGATAGTCGGCCTCAAAACTTTCGAACATCGCTTTTCTCAGTTCCTGACGCTCGCTGTTTATCTGTTGAGTTCGATCGGCTCCGACATCTTGAGCCGATTCGTCGCATTTTCGCCGCGTTGGCAAAAAAACGATCGCTGGCAGCAGATCGAAACGCTTGAGAGCGTTGATAAGTTTTGGCGACGGTATTTCAAGATTGCGTTGATCCATGTTCGTAAGTATAGCCGAGAATCATTATTTGCCTGATTCTCAAATGGCACGGCAGAATTATTTGATATAATTTAGCCGAACTCATCTAGCAATTCTTTCTCTTTCCTTGACACGTATGTACACCAAATTTGATCGTCGCCAATTTATCGGGATGGGGGCAGTAGCGGGTGCAGCCATCCTGCTCGGGTCTAGTCCAGTCGTCGCAGCGAATCTCCCGGTGGAAGAGGCTACGATCGCCCAACTCCAATCCGCGATGGCATCCGGTCGAACGACCTCCAAAAAGCTCGTCAAGGACTATCTTGCCAGGATCGCCAAGATCGACAAAAGCATTAATTCCATCATCGAACTAAATCCCGACGCTCTCGCGATCGCCGAGCAAATGGACAATGAGCGAAAAGCAGGGAAAGTTCGCGGAGCATTGCACGGCATTCCGTTCGTGATCAAGGACAATATCGATACTGCCGATAAGATGAAAACGACGGCCGGCAGTCTTGCTCTTGCAGACGCTCCGACACCATCAAACGACGCATTTATTGTTAAGCAGATGCGGGATGCCGGAGCTATTTTGATCGCGAAGACCAACCTTAGCGAGTGGGCGAATTTTCGTGATAACGACTCGATCAGCGGTTGGTCCGGCCGTGGCGGACAGACGCGGAACCCGTATATTCTTGATCGAAATCCGTGCGGCTCTTCGTCTGGAACGGGGGCGGCGATAGCGGCGAATTTGGCTGCGATCGGCATCGGCACCGAGACGGACGGCTCGATCGTTTGCCCTTCATCGATATGCGGTATCGTCGGTCTGAAGCCAACGGTTGGGCTGGTTTCGCGTTCCGGGATTATCCCGATCGCTGCAACGCAAGACACAGCAGGACCAATGACCCGAACGGTCTCGGACGCCGCGACGATGCTCAATATCCTTGCTGCTCAAGACGCCTCAGATCCGGCGATGAAGGGAAAACGCGAGAAAGTCGATTATACGAACTTTCTTTCAACCGATGCTCTTCGCGGATCAAGGATCGGTGTGGCGAGGGATTATTGGGGACGCAGCGGCGTTGTTGACAAGGTGACTGATGCTACTCTTGAGGTTATGAAAAGAGCCGGGGCCGTTTTGGTTGATGTTAAGTTTCCCAATTTGTCGAAATTCGGCGATGCGGAATTTCTGGTCCTGCAATACGAATTCAAAGACGGGCTAGAGAAATATCTCAAACAACGCGGTTCGGTTCATAAAACACTTGTCGACCTGATCAGGTTCAACAACGACAACGCGGCCCGCGAGCTTAAATATTTTAAGCAGAGCATCATGGAGGCTTCGGCCAAAAAAGGCGATCTAAAATCGAAAGAATACCTTGACGCTCTCGAGACCTGCCGCAGATACGCTCGCGAAGAAGGCATTGACGAGGTGATGAGCAAAAATAAACTTGACGCAATTGTAGCCCCGTCGAACGCCCCGACGTGGATGATCGATACGGTGAACGGAGACTGTGGTAGTGGTTACGTTGGCAGTTCGTCGCTGGCGGCGGTGGCGGGTTATCCGAATATTACGGTTCCTGCGGGATTTGCTAAGGAATTGCCCCTCGGAATCTCATTTTTCGGGCTTCCGTGGTCGGAGGGAAGGCTGATAGGACTTGCTTACTCATTCGAACAGATGACAAAAGCGAGGCGAACCCCTAAATACTTACCGACCTACACTGTCTGATTCTGAGAGTGGAGCAACCGCAGGCCA
>JBBRUA010000101.1:0-9650 GCA_038248245.1 Pyrinomonadales bacterium
GGGTAAAGAGCCCGCAGCCGTGTCGTCGAAGATCAGATTCAGGTTGACGACTCCTTGATCGCCACCCGCGTCGGACATCAGGACTACCTTTTCACCGCTTGGAGCGACAAGCAATACGTCGACATCATCAGGGTTCGTATGACCGAAATTCGTCAAATTCACCTGAACTCCGGTCACCAGTCCGGTTTGTCCGCTGACATTGATCTCCGACGGATAAGTTGTCGCCGGGCCGAGGATCGGTATGTTGATCGTGGCGTTATTAAAGCCGGATATCGTGTTCGTGATCTGGACGTTATCTATCCGCCAGCCGTCGCCGCCCTCCATATTGTCTGAGCCGAAACGCCATCTGAGCCTGATATTCTGATTCGACGTGGATGCAGGAAGGTTTATCTCACAGGTAACATAGTTTACCGAATCGCCGGTCCATGCCTGTCGGCCGCTGAGCGATCCGCCGACAAGCGGGGTATCGTAACCGCCCATGACAAAGGTGCCGCCTGCAGCGATCACATCAGTGAATGAGCCGCCATTTATACTCATTTCGAGCACGCCGCCGTCGAACTCGTAATCCATCTGATACCGCTGTCGAAAGATCAGTTTGTGACGGACATTGCCCAGCGAGATCGAGGGCGTTGTGATGGATGCGTCGCCGCTGACCGCAGGATCATTGGTGTAAATTGCGTTTGGTGCGCTGTCAGGGATCGTCGCAACAGTCGCAAATGCCTGGCTGCCGCCGCTGCTTGTGACCGTCCATCCGGCGGGAAGTGCGGGAGCGGTGACACCATCAAAACTCTCATTAAAAGCCACAGCGGATGGTGAAAGCTCAGTTTCCTGAGCCTTTACCGGCGAAATTGAAAGCCATATCGACGAAAATACAGCCGCTGCGATGGCAAAGGTGCCGATAATAAATAATGCCGAAAATCGTGAACCCTTTTGTACTTTCATTCGAATAAACCCCGTCCGACGGACCTTTTTTTTCGCAGTTATCGATGAATTATTCACTTTTTTTGAGAGATTGGCAAGAATTTAGGGTTTTCAAATGTTCTTGCGATCCGCTTAAACATTTCAAATATTCATAAATTCTTGTATATTTATGAAGCTAACCTGCTTGCCAATTTACGATCGACCGATTTTTCCGGAGATGGATTATGTCAGCAATTCTTGATATGTTTCGCCGTTCGCAGGTTTCAATGATCTGCTCCGTCTTAATTTGTTTGGTATATTTTTCTGCCGTTGCGATCGCAGCGATGCCGGAGGATGCACCGATCCTAATCAGCGAACCGACTTCAACGCGGGCACTCACTTCCGTTCAGGCGGGACGTGCTCAGACAACGCTTGCAAAGGTCATCGAGCCTTCGCGGCAACGCGTCGTCACGTTTTTCGTGACCAATCTGGATCTTCTGAATGGCGAAGGCAAAACCGCTTTTCGGGCTGAGCTCGAAGATTCGCGGCATTACCGCTTTCCGCTTGAGATCGTTTCTTTCGAACGTACCGCTGAACGACAAAATGTATATGCGCTGAGCGTTCGCATGACCGGTCTCGAAGATCTGGGTGATGTGCTCGTTCGCGTAACCTGGCGGGGAATGTCAAGCAACCGCGTGCGGCTGGCGGTCGGAAATTTCGGCGGAAAGATACAGGACGATCCGGGCTCGGTGCCGACGCCGATGCCGTCAGCGGAAACATCCCGGACGCGTCAGCAGAATCGCGGCGACCTGCCGTGGAGTGGCGACCGCGTGCGGTTTATGTCGCAGACAACTTTCGGGCACAACGCAGCCCTCGAACTTAGAGTTCGGCGCCTCGGTTACAGCACATGGCTCGAACAGCAGATGGACGAGCAGAGCTTTCTGGCATACACATATCCTGATTTTCCTCTCCAGACAACTGTTCCGGCACCGACGTGCGACGGCGACACACAGCCGACTGATGTACCGATAACTTGTTTCCGTGATCGGTACACAATGTATCCGCTGCAGAACTGGTTCTTTAAGGAAGCTCTCTACAATGAAAATCAGCAGCTTCGGAGACGGGTTTCGTGGTCGCTGCACCAGATATTTGTCGTTTCGGGCCGTGTTGCGACGCAGCCGAGCCGGATGCTGCCATACATTCAGATACTGGATCGCAACGCCTTCGGAAACTATCGCACTTTGCTAAAAGAGATGACCCTCAATCCCGCGATGGGCCAGTATCTCGACATGGCGATCAGTACGAATCAAAACCCGAACGAGAACTACGCGCGAGAGATCCTGCAGCTATTTAGCATCGGCCTCGATATGCTCAATCCGGACGGTACACCCGTGCTCGACGGACAGGGCAATCGTGTTCCGACCTATAATCAGGAAACGATCGTCAATTTTGCCAAGGTGTTCACCGGCTGGTCGTATTGTAATCAGACCTGCGGCATATCGCAGCCCGGACTGGTCAACTTTCGCGATCCGATGATCGCGAACCAGGCGAATCACGATACGACGTCAAAAACACTTTTAAATTACGCCGGAGCAACTCCGATCGTACCCGCCGGACTCTCGCCGGACGCCGATCTGGATGCGGCACTCGACAATATCTTTTACCATCCGAATACCGCGCCATTCATCAGCAAACTGCTAATTCAGCAGATGGTGACGAGCAATCCGACTCCCGCCTATGTCGGCCGCGTTTCGTCGGTCTTTCGGAATAACGGTACGGGCGTTCGCGGCGATCTGAAAGCGGTCGTTCGTGCGATACTGCTCGACCCTGAGGCACGCGGCAACGTCAAGACCGATCCGAATTACGGCCACCTTCGCGAACCGGTATTATATTTAACGAGCGTTTTGCGGCCGTTTTCGCCGACCTCAAATACAAATATCTCGGTGCCCGCATCGTGTAACGGTTTGAGCGACGGAGCGATAAACACGATTACGCAACCGCTCGATCAAGACGTTTGGAATCCGCCGACCGTCTTCAACTATTACCCGATGGATTACATCATCCCGAATACACCGCTTTCGGGCCCCGAATTCCAGATATTTTCGACCGGAACGGCTCTCAAACGGCCGAATGCGATCAATCAGTTCTTGCCGGCAAATTCGACCGCCGCCGGCGGGATCAATGCCGTTGTGGGAGCCGCGTCAAATTTTCCTTGCGGCACAAGGATCAATCTTGCCCGCCTCGAAGCTCTGGCCGCGGCCGATACGACGGGAGGAAGCCTTGTCGATACCCTCAATAAAGAATTGCTGAACGGGTCGATGAACCCTCAGGTCAGGCAACAGATCTTGACAGCCGTTCAGGCGGTGACGTCGACTAACTCTCAGAAACGAGCCCGAACCGCTCTTTATATCGTGGCGACCGCACCGCAGTATCAGGTGCAGAGATAGAATTATGAAAAGCAGACGCGAGTTCCTAAAAAATTCATGCGCCGCTCTGACGATGACGGCCGTTGCGACGCAGATGAGGCATTTCGGTGTCGTCGATGTGCTCGCTCAGGAAAGCCGTGCAAATGATGTGACGGCCGGCGGTGATTACAAAGCACTCGTCTGTATCTTCTTAAACGGCGGTAACGACGGCAATAACACGGTCGTACCGAATTACACCGCAGGTTATGCCCAGTACGCCTCGGCTCGCCAATCGCAGGGCCTTGCCCTTTCGCAAGCGAGTCTTTTGCCGATAACACCGCCGAGTATGGGCGGTCAGGTTTACGGATTTCACCCGTCGATGAGTGCTCTGCATCCACTATTTGCTCAAGGAAAAATGGCGGTTGTTTGTAATGTCGGATGTTTGGTTCAACCGCTGACGCGTGCGACTTATATCGGCGGAGCACCTCGGCCATACCAGCTTTTTTCGCATCCCGATCAAGTCGAACAGGCGCGAACCGCAATTTCAAGTTATAAATCGACTACCGGTTGGGGCGGACGCGTTGCCGACCGAACGAGCACGTTAAATCCTGGAGCCGGGATACCGATGGTCTCTTCGATTGCGGGAGCGACACTTTTCAACATCGGTGCGAACACCTCTCCGCTGGTCGTAACGCCATCGCCGACCCCGCTGAATCAAGTTTTGGCTCTAAACGGTTTTGGAACGGCTACCGACGAACTTGCCCGCCGGGCGGCGATGAACAACGTCCGAACGAACGACCTCAACTTTACGATGGTGCAGCAAGCGAGCATTCTGACGCAGCAGGCGATAAATGCCAGTGCCCAACTTAGCACCGATCCGGTGTTGACCGTCAATTTCCCGGCAACCTCGCTCGGGAATCAGCTGAAACAGGTGGCAAAGCTTTTGAAGTTCAGGAATGAGCTGAATATGAACCGGCAGATATTTTTTGTCGAACTCGGAGCATTCGACCATCACAGCAGCCAGCTTTCGCCGCATGCCTCATTACTTACGCAGGTCAGTCAGGCTATGAAGGCGTTCTACGACGAAACAGTTGCTCAAGGGATCGATTCGAAGGTGACGACATTCACTTCGTCGGACTTTAACCGAACGTTCAACCCGGCCGGGTCGGGAAGCGGTGTGGGGTCTGACCACGGTTGGGGCGGGCCTGCGTTGGTTGTCGGCGGTGCGGTCGCAGGCGGCAACTTCTACGGGCGTCCGACCTCGAACGGCACTTTTGTGCCGACTCTCGTCAACGGCGGGCCCGACGACGCCGATCAGCGGGGACGATTTATACCGTCAGTCTCGGTCGAGCAGTACGCCGCGACGCTGGCACGCTGGTACGGACTCGCCGAAGCGGACATTCCGCTGGCGTTCCCGAACATTAATAACTTCGCGACGTCGAATCTCGGATTTATGACCTAAAATGTAGCTCGTCAAAATTTGCCGAGCAGCATAAGAACGCCAATGACTATGAACGCGGCAGCGACGATCCGCTGGAGCCACTCGGTCGGCACGTATTGACTGAGCACGCCACCAAGCAGAATGCCGATCAGCGTGACCACCACCAAAGCCAGACTCGCCCCGAGAAATACAGAGATCTTAGACTCCGTACTAGCCGTCATCGTGATAACGGCAAGTTGAGTCTTATCCCCGAGCTCTGCCAAAAACAAGGTCAGAAATGCGGTTCCAAATATTTTCCAGTCCATGGGAGAAAGTTTACAGTAAGTTTGCAGAGTTGCAGAGTTGCAGAGTTGCGAGGGGCAAATCATTTCGGAAACTTCGCAACTCCGAAACTCTCCAACTCCGCAACTATCTTTCCACTTGCATCTTTCAGCGATTTGGTTCAAAATTCGCTAAAACCAGCCGTTCAGATAACTTAGCTAGACAGAAACATTTAGTTTCGCATGTACCAATATGAACCTTTTCAGAACCAAATCTATTTCTCAGATCCAAGCCGACGCAGCAGCGGGGTTGGGCGATCACGACAGCATCGGCGGATTGCGGCGAACGCTTGGCGTTCTTGATCTAACCCTGATGGGTGTAGCCGCGATCGTCGGGGCCGGCATATTTGCGATGATCGGGAAAGCTGCCCATAACGGCGGACCGGCGGTCGCTCTGCTGTTCGTCTTCACAGCCTTCGCCTGTGGATTCTCGGCGTTGTGCTACGCGGAGTTTGCTTCCCGCATTCCGGTAGCGGGTTCGGCTTACACTTACGCTTATGCGTCGATGGGCGAATTTATTGCGTGGATCATTGGTTGGGACCTGATCGTGGAATATGCGATCGGCAACATCGCCGTCGCGATCTCGTGGAGCGATTATTTTACCGGGCTCTTGAAAGGCTACGGAATTGAAATTCCGTTGCATTTCACGATTGATTTCGTGACCGCAAGGCGAGGTTTTGCTGCGGTTGAGGAGGCCGTTGCGAGCGGTACGACCGTGGATATCTTGGCAAAAACGTGTGAGGTCAAGGACGCGGTCGTCGGCTGCGGACAGATAGATGGTTACAATGCGTGGGTAAATTCGCCGCATGTCGCCGGCATCCCGATCGTTGCCGATCTGCCGGCACTGATGATCGTTGTGCTGATAACGTCTTTAGTTTACATCGGCATTCGCGAGTCAAAGTTCGCCTCGAACATTATGACCGTTCTGAAAGTCGCGGTTGTTTTACTCGTGATCTTTCTCGGCCTTAATTATGTAAATCCGGCAAACTGGTCGCCGTTTGCACCGAATGGCGTGGAAGGAGTGATGAAAGGAGTTGCGGCGGTATTTTTCGCGTACATCGGATTTGACGCATTGTCGACGACCGCCGAAGAATGTAAAAATCCACGCCGCGATCTGCCGAGGGCAATGATCCTTTCCCTGATAATCTGTACACTTCTCTACATCGCTCTCGCACTGGTGCTGACGGGTATGGTCAACTACACGAAACTAGATGTCGGCGATCCGTTGGCGTTTGCTTTTGGCCCTGAGGGTGCAGATATTCCGTGGGTTGCGGGAATCATCGCGGTTAGTGCTGTGATCGCACTTGCAACAGTGTTTTTGGTATTTCAGATCGGCCAGCCGCGTCTTTGGATGGCGATGAGCCGCGACGGACTTTTGCCGAAGATCTTTTCATCGATCCATCCGAAATTCAAAACGCCGTGGTTCGCGACGATCATCACCGGAATTGTTGTTGCGATTCCCGCATTGTTCATGAACCTGACAGAGGTTACTGATCTCGCAAGTATCGGTACCTTGTTTGCATTCGTTGTCGTCTGTGCGGGCGTGCTGTTTAAGGATAAGGAGTTTAAAGAAAGCGGTACGCGTTACGTTCCGTACATAAACTCTCAGTTCTTGCTCCCGGTAATTCTTATCGCTGTTTTTGCGACCATCTACTACTTCGATCCGACCGTTTTTAGCGAGTTTCTGTCTCTTAAACCAGCGGAAGGCGAGAGTTTGCTTGGAGCGTTTTCGCATAAAATACCGATGATCTTTTTCATTATTGTCGCTGTTTCTCTTTTCATTCTGAGTTTGACCAAAAAGCTTTCCCTAATACCGATCTTGGGGCTTTTGTCGTGCCTATATCTTATGACCGAGCTCGGGGTTACCAACTGGATTAGGTTCGGTGTGTGGCTGTTAGTCGGAATCGTTATCTATTTCGTTTACGGATACAAGAATAGTCATTTGAACCGTGACCGCGATATTCCGGCCGAGGGGTAGCGACTTACAATTCTTTACATCGAATTTAGAACCAACTCGGACCCATGAGCGTCATACTCCGCGAATGGGTCCGAATCAATTTTACAGGAGCAGTTATATGAAAAAGAACTTTTTGTTGGCGTGTTTATCGCTGGTTGTATTTGCGTTTGCCGTCTCGGCACAGGATAAGCCGGCGGATTACTCCGGCACATGGACACTTGATATCACCAAGTCGAAACTCGATGAACGGATGCGTATCGAATCGATGACGTTGACTGTCGCTCAAACCGATAAGGAAATTACCGTGACGAGTGAGACGAAGCGTCCGGCTCCTCCGGCGAATGCTCCGCAGGGCGGCGGCGGTCGCCCGGGCGGCATGGGCGGCGGCATGGGACGAATGGGCGGTGGTGACGGTACGACCGTGTACAGTCTCGACGGCAAAGAAACCAAGAGCGAAGTCGACGGCCCGATGGGCAAAACTCCGGTCACTCTAAAGGCTAAGTCGGAAGGCGGCAAGTTGAATATGTCGAAAGCAAGTTCTTTCTCAGGCCCGATGGGCGAGGTGACGATCACGACCAAGGAAACATGGGAACTCGCGACCGACGGCAAGTCTTTAACGGTAAGTCGCGAACAGTCCACACCACGCGGAGCGACGTCATCGACGCTGGTTTTTAGCAAGGAATAGTTCTATAAGCCGTGACGCTCTCGCCCAAGCGAAGGCGTCACACTCTAATCCGCAAACTGTAGCTCTTCAATTATTTCCCGCATATACTTTTTACCCAACTCGAGATCCTCGGGTTTTAGTGAGACCGCACCGACTACCGCGTGTCCGCCTCCGCCGTATCGTTCGCAGATTTCGGCGATGTTGTGCGTTCGCGGCCGCGGCGCCCACGGGTTTGAGCCGACAGATATTTTTGTTCGGAACGAACTCTGCGAAATCGCGACGTTGTAGGTCGTCTCGGGATAAAAATAATACGGTATGAACTTATTATAGCCATCGATGCCGGTCTCGGTCAGGTCAAAGCTGACCACGCCGCGTTCGTATCGGGCACGTTCTTTTATCAGGCTGACAGTGCTCCAGTGCCGCTCGAGGATCGGGTTGAGGCGGGCCTGGATCTCGTTGCTTTCGAGTATCTGGTCGAGTGTCCGGACGGTTAGAGATCGAATAAGCTTTTCGACGAAAGCCGGATCCTTTTCCCCTTCGATCACCTGCATTAGTTTAAGCGCCGACGAACGCAGTTCGACGCACTGGGCCGGAGATTCGTACAAAGCTCCGTCGATGATGTGTGCCCATTCTATCAGTTCGTTGAGAAACGGATCTTCGAATCCGAACGTCTCCTTAGCGACGCGGGCGATGAACTCTGCGCACGATTTACTGGCCGTATCGAGAAATTTCTTGCCTGAATTATCCGCCAAAAAATGCTGTTCGTCGGACGGCGTCAGGAAGGCGGATTGGTGATGATCGAACCACCACGTCAGACGCTCGTCCGGACAATATTTAAAATCAACGATCGCATTTTCGTCGCCGTCGAACTGGTCTTTGTCGAAAGCATTTCCGGCACGGTGCATCGTCGGTGTGTAAGCGATCTCAGCGTCGGCATGAAAAGTATCGCGATAAAATTTGGTAAAAATGGCAGCCGACGAAACGCCGTCGAAACAATTGCCGTGATAAAGTATTCTTAATTTCATTCGTTTGATGAGTGATGATCTGAGAAGATCGCGTCCGTCAAATAATACGTCCTGATCATACTCAAGGACGCTCTAGCTATTTGCGGCAAAACACTAAAGAGTAGAGGTCGGCAGGGAATTCGTCAAGGAAACGTTTATGAATATCAGGTTAGCTCACGCAGCGGACGCCGATGCGTTCGTCCAATTCAACCAGGCGATGGCTTTTGAAACAGAAGGGAAGCAGCTCGATCCGAACGTTGTCGGGCCGGCGGTGGCGGCGGTCTTTGCGGACGAGCGAAAGGGATTTTATGTCGTGGCTGAAGACGGCGAACAAGTTGTCGGCGGCCTGATGATCACCTATGAATGGAGTGACTGGCGAAACGCCTGGTTCTGGTGGATACAAAGCGTTTATATAAATCCCGAGGCCCGCGGACAAAAGACATATACAAAACTTTATGCCTTCGTGAAGAAGTTAGCCCGCGAGGCCGGTGACGTTTACGGCATCAGGCTTTACGTCGAGACCGATAACTCACGTGCCCAGCGGGTCTACGAAAAGGTCGGGATGGAACAGTCGCATTACGTGATGTACGACGAAGCATTATGAGGACCATCAGCGAAGCCGAATTTGCACGCATCTGCGAAGGAATTTATGAGGATCGAGAGACGATAATAAAGCACAATCCGCTCGGCCCGAACGATGAGATCCTGCTTTGGATGCTGCTAAGCTGTTTGATCAGCTACCTAAACCTGGCCGAGATCGAAATTCCGTGTTTCAACGGCAAGCCAGACGCTGATACCTATCGAAACGCGATCGAGTTTGTAATAGCCAATCGGCGGTCGACTGACTTCGAAATCGATAGATATTTACAGCCATTTTCCGATGCTAATTAAGACATTTACAATTACACCTTTTCAGCAAAACACTCGTGTGGTCGCCTGTGAAACGACGCGGAAGGCGA
>JBBRUA010000102.1:0-9595 GCA_038248245.1 Pyrinomonadales bacterium
TGGCAGGGCGATCGATGGATCGCTCGGAACATACGCGGTCGTCGCTCCGCGAAGGAGTTTCCCAAATACCGAAGTATGACTGCCGCCGTATGACGGAGTGCGAATCTCAAGCGGTGCCGAATCGGTCGCGATCGAGATGGCGTATTTGTGGCCCCGGACGTTGGTGCGGGTAATATATGATGCGATCTCGCTGACGTTCACCATCTTCTGGCTGTTCATGCTGCCAAGCGAGATGATGCCGGAGTTGCGAGTTTTTTGAGAAATGTTCAGCAATTCCATTGTATCCTGCGTCAGGTCGAACGAAATGTTAATCTTTTTCTCGAACTTAGCACGTGCAATACCGACTGCGATCTCCGAACCCGGCAGGTCCGGGCAGTAAACCGGGATGCGTGCTTTGTAAGCCGACGTCAGAATGCCGTCTTCGTGGGCAATCTCGGAGAGTTCACGACCCATTAAGTGCAAAAATTCGCGAATAGAATACGAACGCGTCAGGTCGAGCTGATTGATCACGCTGCCGATCCATTCGTCGGCTTCCTGATATTCTTCGTGATTGGCGAGTACGTCGCCGATCCGCATTACGTCCGAAGCCTCAAGCTCTTCGTCGCTCATGCTCGGATGTGCCTGGTAATGATTGCGTCCGAGGATCTCGTGAATATCGTGATATAGAACCGTACCGCTAACGACGATAACGTCGACGAAGCGGTTTTTGATCACATAGGCTAGCAGTCGGCGCATTCCCGAGGGAATGAGATTGCCGGAACCGCACAAATAGATCGTCGAGTTGTCATCGAGCATATCAAGCCAGATGCGATGTGCTTCCGCAAGCTGTTTTGCTCCAAAACCGGCTCCCTCCATTTTCTCCAGAAGCCCCGCGACCGAGCGGTCCCTGTCGATCGGCACCGGACGTGTCGGAACCGTTAAAAATTTAGAAGACTTAGTTTTCTTTTGCGCTACCATAATTTATTAATCTCTACTCATCTGTCGTTTTTTTGGCTGTAGGCCGTTGGCACGCAGAGCGTTTTCGAAACTGCACACTGACTATTGCCACTAACTACTGCTCACTTACCATTCGGTGTCAGGTAGGTATAACTTCCTACCTGATCTTCGTAAAACTCTATAACCTTACTGCCCTCTGTATTTGAGAGCCGGCCTTCCTTGATCCTTTGCAAGACCGATTTGCGAAAAGTGTCGTGCAACTGCCCCGGATCGAACCTAACCGATGCGACTGCATCGCCGAGTGTCGCTCCGTAGATAACCTTTTTAATGATATATCCGTCTTCGCCTATAAAAACGTGAGCCTCGTGCGGTACTCCGAAAAGGTTATGGTTGTTACCCATAACTTCCTGATATGCACCGACCAGCATCATCGCGAGGTAGTAAGGCTCATTTTTAACGAGCGTATGCAACTCCAACACGGGTTTAACGTCGTGCAGATCCACGAACTTATCCACAATTCCATCGGAATCACAGGTTATATCACAAAGCGTAGCATATTCTGTCGGCTTTTTGTTGAGTTTATGTATTGGGATGATCGGAAACAGCTGTTCGAGGGCCCAATTGTCCGGCATTGAGCGAAAAACTGAGAAGTTTGCTAAGTATTTAGCACACATCAACTGACGCAGCTCGTCAAATTCCTCTGCGACGTATTTCTTCAACTGGGCAAATTTATCCGCTTCTTCGCATATGTCCCAGAATAAGACCTCGCCCTTTCCCTTAGCTTCAAGCGAAATTAGCCCGAGATTGAACATTGTGAAAAGTTCGTCGCGGTTCTCCAAAGCATCGTGATAATACTCGCGATAATTCTTCGCGTTGATCGTTTCCCGCAGGTCGTGCAGTTCTTTAACGATCTGCGGATCGTCCGCGTCCATCGTCATCTCGGCAAGGCTTTCCACGACCGTCTCGATCTCGTCCTGAATATTAGTGACTAGGATGGCATGATACGCGGAAAGGTAGCGGCCCGATTCCTGAATGATCGTCGGATGCGGCACATTTTCGTCATCACAAACGCTTTTGATCACATAGATAACGTCATTGGCAAATTCGCGGGCATTGTAGTTTGCCGAGGATTCGTAAGAAGTTCGCGATCCATCATAGTCAACCGCCATACCGCCGCCGACGTCAAGATATTTGATCGGAATACCCATTTGATGGATCTTCGCGTAAGTGCGGGCAGCTTCCTTCATCGCGTTTTTGATCCGCTTAATATCGGTAAGCTGAGAACCTATATGAAAATGCAAAAGCTGGAGCATATCAATGCGTCCCGCTTCCTGCAGACGACGAATGACCTCAAGAATCTCCGTCGTTGTCAGGCCAAACTTCGCTGCTTCGCCGCCAGATTTCTCCCACTTGCCGGAACCTTTTGAATAGAGCTTGACGCGAACGCCGATAGTTGGCAGTTCAGCATTCGGATTCTCAGCCTGCATCTTTTCAGCGATGTCGAGGGTGTGATCGAGTTCGCTCAACTTCTCGATAACGATTACAACGTTTTTGCCGGCCGATGCTCCGGCAAAAGCAAGCTCAATAAAATCGCGATCCTTAAAGCCGTTGAGGACAAGTAGACTATCTTTTGCCTGCTCAAGTCCCAGAGCAGCGTAAAGCTCGGCCTTCGAACCGGCCTCAAGGCCGAAGTTATACCGTGTGCCCTCGCGAAGGTATTCCTCGATGACCGCTCGATTGGAATTGACCTTCATTGGGAAGACGCAAAGATGTCCGCCTTCGTATTCAAATTCTTTAATGGATTTGCGGAAGGCGATCTGTAGCTTGCGGATCTGTCCAAACAGTAATTGCGGGAACCGCAACAGGATCGGCGTATTAACACCACGTTTTCTCAAATCGTCGATTATCTCTTTGACATCGGCGGTCAGTGAGTCGTTCTCAGGTGCCCTAACGATCAGGTTGCCCTTGCGATTTACGCCGAAGTAGTCGGCTCCCCAGTTATCTATCCCGTAGGTTTCTTTGATCTGATCTATGACTGCACTCACTAGCGTTACTCCCCGGCTTGGACGAACTCCACACGACCTTTGGCAAAAACGTAGAGTTTAACAAAATTCAAAAGCCGTCACAACACAATTATATTTACACCAACCGATAAGCTTAAGTTTTAAATGGCATAAAGCTTGCAATACGGTTCGTTGGGATTTGAGAATTGATGGCAAACTCATCGGATTTGAACGGAAACGGACCGAAAAAGTTTCGAAACGCGGTTAAAAATGCCGTATCTTGTCAAATTTAACTGCCAATAAATGTCACTTCTCGTTCCCGATCGTTCAACAAATTGGGGTCACTCTATGAAGAATAAAAACGAAGAAGGATTTTCGCTGATCGAGCTACTTATGGTATTTACTGTAATCGGGATAATTGCCGCGTTGGCGATTCCGGCGCTCCAGAAAGGTATTCAGGCTGCAGAGAATGGAAATACGTACAGCTCGATGAGAACGATAGCGTCAACTCAGGTCGGCTATTACTCACAAAATAGCCGTTTTGGTCGTTTGAGCGAGATGAACAGCATGTTGTCCCAGAGTCTCGGCACTGTTTCGGGGAATCAACTGATTCGCGGCAAGTATGTCTACGAAATGGCTCCGGTCGCACCGACCGACGCCGAGTTGAGACAGGCTTATACGATCACAGCGACGCGAAACGTAGTCAGCGAAGGGCTGATCTTTAAGTATGAGATAACCCAGGCCGGCGATATCCGACAAATTCTCCCCTAACGCATCTGCACGGATCTTCCTGCCCCCGCGTCTCCTCCCGATAGGTACCCAACAATGAATGTTTTCGAAGAGCTCGTTGACGAGTTAAAAAGGGATAATCTTTTGGAAGATACGGTGATAGACGCCGTATCTAAAACTGCGCCCGGATCCGGGCTCATCGAGTCTCACGACTCTGAGTTGGAATTCGCCGAATCCGAAACCATAACGACGAAATTCAACGAAAGCCCCGAGCAGCGTCTCGTCGAAGAGATGCCGGTCGCCGAAGACGCAGATCTGGAGATGGCGAATGGCGAGACGGTCGAGATCCGTAAAGCTGCGTCGGAAAAGGAGTTTTTTCAGAAGCGTGCGGTCGGCGAGGTTTCGAGCCTGAAGATGGTCGAGCATATCCTGACCGGCGTCGAGCGCGAATACATGAAGATCGTCCCGAATGCGTTCGACGATTTTAACGCGAAGGTCGCGCTCAACAATTTCATACAGGTCACGGAAGCCATCACGAGCGACGAGCATAAGAATGCTGAGTTCGCGCTGATGCAGGAAACGGAAGCGTGGTGCTCGGCTCTGGCTGAGCGTGACAAAAACATCTCCGTCGGCAGCGTTCGCCGCTTCTGCGAGAATGCCAAGCCGATGCTCAGTTCGCAGGCAATGCTTTCACTCGCGAGGTTTTATCGCAACCTGCCGTATTCGGAGGGCGTCCGCGGTAAATTCGACTTCATCATCACGAAGCTTTTCTCGCGTCCGACGCATGATCAGACGCGCCAACTGCTCTTCACGCGTGCCGAAATGCTCGGGCACATCAAAACGCTCTACGCCGATTGGTCGAGCATTTCGCTCTACATCACGGACGACATGGATGAGAACGCGATGCTGACCGCTGCTAGTTTTGAGGACTTTGGGAAAGAAGCCGTCGCCGCAATAGAGTTTGACGAGCTTATTCGCAGTGACTTTTTCAACCGTATGCGTTTCTTTAAAGAGAGCATCACGGAACTTTTCTTCGCTCCGGTGGTCACTGCCGCGGCGATCGAGAGCAATATCACGATCGGCAATGTTTACATCGAGCTGATCGAACGTGAAAAAGAGAGATCCAATGCGGCGAGCGTTCACGACAAATACTCGTACGTCGACGAAAGAGCCGTTTCGCACGCGACGGGGCGGACGCTGGAGATGGTCGATCTGCTTCGCGAGCGTTCGCTCGAGCTCGAAGAAGATGAACTGGTTGTCGAGGAAAAAAACGAAGTAGAAGAAGTAAAAGAAGTAGTGGAGACGATCGAGATCGCGGTGCCGGAGAAGGCCAAACCGAAAACCGCCGTCTGGTCGTTGAAGAACCTGGTCGGCTTCGACTTACTTGGCATGAACCGCGCTCTCGTCGCCGTCTGTGTGTTGCTCATAATCTCTTCCGTCGGTTTGTATGTCTGGGCGAATTACTTTATCGAGGACGCACCGACGGCGACATCCGTCCGCAACTTCGACATCGCTAACTCCACGTTCATGGGCGAACTAAAAGTCGCACGCGTGAGCGGCGAGAACTTTTACGGCGTGCTCCTCCCGACGTGGGAAACGATGACCAAAGAACGGCAGCAGAACCTGCTCGAACGCATTCACCAGGCCGGCCCGGCCAATGGTTGGTCACGGGTAAACCTTATGAACGGCGCCGGAAAGACAGTCGCCTACTCCACGCCCACCCGCATAGAACTCGTCAACCCGCAACCCTAAAACCAACCCTCGACACACACCAAATAATAAGCCGCCGCCTGATCCGAAGTGCTTGCAGTCAGCAAACTCTTCAAATCGGACGGCGGCTTTTCGGACGGTGCGGGGGACGGAACTAAAAACTAGATCGAACGGCTGTTAAGGCCAGAGCGGCGGATCACTTCCGACCGGATCGCAGTTGCCAAAGGGGCTGTAGAATTTTCCGGAGGCGTCGGGGACTTGCTCAACGTGTTCGCCGGACTCGTTATCGGCGCCGTAGTTCTTGCCGCAGATAAACCTGCGCTGAATACCGCCTTGCGGGTCGTGTTCACGCAGGTACGCGTAGTATCTGAGGAAGTCTTCCATGCTGCCGCTGCCTCCGTGGCAATCATTATCTATGCTGATCGACAGCGTCGAGCCCTCGGCGTACGTGAATTCGCTGGTCGTCAGCACGGCATTGTCGTCAACGATCCGTTTGAGGCCTCGGCCGCCGTCGATCGTGAAGCTAAACATCACGCTCGTCGCGGTCGGCAGTTCGCGAATGAAGCGCGAGCTCGGGTTGCCGTATTCCTCGATCCAGTAACTCGGAACCGTCGTCGGAACGGACGCAGTGCCGGTCGGAATAATGAATCTGACGATCTCGTTCCTGCCGTCGGGCAGCCAGGAGCCGACAAGATTCGTCTGATTTGTCTTGGGATCGACGCCGTGCATGTCGGCGGCGCTTATGTTAAGCAGCTTCGCCCATAGATCGGCGGCGTCGGTGGACTTGGGAACAACGATATCGTGTTCGAATCTGACAGTCCGCTGCTTCAAAGCGTTTCGCATGTCTGCGTCAAGCTGCGGATCGAGATTACTGCTGAGTTTCGCGACGTGTTCAGCGTCAGTCACGGCCACGATCTCCCATCCGTACGGTTGCTCAGATATGATCACGTCTCCGGTAAAGGTGATCTCTACATTCATCGGCATAGTCGTTTCTCCTTGGGTTCAATAAAACAATTCGCCGCAGGTCCGGACGGGCTTGGCGTGATGAATTTCGGCCCGTCCGGAGGTAATAAATAATTGAGCGAACTACGGCGTCGTCACGACCGTGTAGATCGGCGACATATTGCCGATAGGAACGTTCTTTTTGATCATGATCGCTCGGTATTCGCGGGCTTCGGGCTCACCGGGCGGGACGCTCGGCGTATCGTGAATGCCGGCAGACGAGGTGTAAATGCCCGCAAGCATCCAGACAACGTCGCCTTTGCGGCGAAAATCGACACGAATGGCGTCCATTCCCTGCTTCGAGAACACGATCTCGACCTTACCGTCCTGAAGTGCTCGAACCTTGATCTCAGCGGTGATCGAATCAGGGTTAAGCGCACCCGGATCGTTCTCGATCAGCCCAAGATCCTCACCGATCTGCACCGTATAACCAACCGACGCCTTGATCCGCTTCAACAAAGCCCGCAACCGCTTCTTGATCCCCGGCAATGTTTCCCTAGGCGTTGCAATGGTGGGAAACGTGGGCATGATGAGAGCCGTAGTGCTTGGGTCACCATTAAACATATCGTCCTTAAACGCAAAGAAAGCGTCGACTGAATCTGTCACGAGCTGGGCAGTGGTCAAAACATAGGTAAAGTTCGACGCATCATTGATAAGTGCGTCTAGCTCGGCCTGATCAATGCCCAGCGGTGTAGCGTGCGCCGGTAATTTAATAACAAGACTCTGTAAAAGTAAGTTGATATCTGGTTCGTTGGTCGGGAACGGCTTATCTGCCATATTGGTTTTCTCCTCAATTTTGGTATTCAAGACCTCAAATTTATTTGCGGTCTCACTTATATATGAGAAAAAAGGGCAAAACCTTTCAGACTTTTTTCGTTTTTTTAAAGAAATGTACAATTTAGTGCCAAAAATGACCCCGTGAGCGTCACTCGCGTGCCCGTGAGCGTAACTCGCGTGCCCGTCAGCGTAACTCGCGTGCCCGTGAGCGTGACTCGCGTGCCCGTGAGCGTGACTCACGTGCCCGTGAGCGTGACTCGCGTGCCCGTCAGCGTAACTCGCGTGCCCGTCAGCGTGACTCACGTGCCCGTGAGTGTAACTCGCGTGCCCGTGAGCGTGACTCACGTGCCCGTGAGCGTAACTCGCGTGCCCGTTGCTCTAGCTGACGGCTGCCATTTTCATAGCAAGGCTTTGAATTTTGTCACCAAACGACGCTTTTACGCCTCCACCGCCCTATTTGCGGCGAAGCTCTGGTTCGCCGACAAGCCGCACCAACTCCTCGCGGCTCCGCCACCGTCCGCCCACGTCGGAAAAGACCAGCGGCAAAGCCGCGAAGACTTATTCAGCATTAACGGCGAAGCATAGCTTCGCCGCAATGCGAGCGGCATAGCCGCCGTAGAAGTGGTAAAGCTTGCCGGCAAAGTAAAACTTCGCCGCAAATAGGGCGGCACAGCCGCCGAAGGATTGATGGGGCTCGACGGCAAGTGCAAAACTACCGGCGAAATACATTCGATCGACTTCACACCAAAGGGTTTTACATTGCAGCAATAGATAATTGGGTGAAGTGCGATGTTTGGCGACTTGTGCTAACATTTTGCCCGTAATCGCAAACTAATTTCGAACAATTAAAACCCTATGCTCGCAACTTTTCTACTGCCGCTTGCCCTTTTCTTTCAGTTACCGATGACCCCGACGCCGACGCCGCTTGTTCCGCAGCCGACGGCTCAGGTTGTCCGGCCAGTTGCTGTTGACGAAGCACCGACCGTTACCAAACACTCGATCAGAGTTGGCGGGAAACAGTTGAATTACACCGTCACCACGGGCTTTATGCCGCTGAAAAACGCCGTCAGCGGCGATGTCGAGGCGCGTATTTTCTTCATGGCGTACACGCTCGATAGTCCGCCTGCAAAGCGTCCGCTGATGTTCTCGTTCAACGGCGGTCCCGGCTCCGCGAGCGTCTGGCTGCACCTCGGCGCACTCGGGCCGCGACGCATTAAGATGCTCGACGACGGCATGCTGCCCCCGCCGCCGTACGAAATGGAGGACAACCAGCAAACGTGGCTGACCGAGACGGACATTGTCTTCATCGACCCGGTCGGAACCGGCTATTCGAGGGCCGCGAAACCGGAGCTCGCGAGCAAATTCTTCGGCGTCAACGGCGATATCGACAGCATCGGCGAGTTTATCCGCCTTTACCTCGGCAGGAACGAACGCTGGCAGTCGCCGCTCTTCCTCGTCGGTGAAAGTTACGGCACCACGCGTGCCGCCGGCCTGAGCAATTGGCTGTTCGATCACGGTATCGCCCTCAACGGCGTCGCTTTGATATCGACGGTGCTCAACTTTCAGACCATCCGATTCGCCGACAACAACGACATACCGCTCGTCATGATCTTGCCCAGCTACACCGCGACCGCCTGGTACCACAAACGCCTCGCTCCGGCCATGCAGGCAAAGACGATCCAGCAGATCACACAGGACGCAAGGCTTTTCGCGGCCAACGAATACATGCCCGCGATGCTCAGGATCGACAGTTTGTCGGCGAATGAACGCGACGCATTGGCGGAGAAGTTCGCGGCGATGACGGGCTTGAGTAAAGACTTCGTCGTGAGGAATAATTTTCGCGTGGACCTCGGCGAATTTAACAAGGAACTGCTTCGCACCGAGCGCCGATCCACCGGAAGGCTCGACAGCCGGTTCAAAGGCATCGACCGCGACTCCGGCGGGAACAGTCCCGACAGCGACCCGTCCATGAACGCCATTCGCCCGCCGTACACCGCCGCTTTTAATGCGTATGTCCGCGGCGAACTCGGCTTCAAGAGCGACGCCGAATACTACATCCTCGGCGGCGGCATCTCGTCGCCCTGGAACTGGAACGTCAACAACGGCTACGCCGACACGAGCATCAGCATGAAAGACGCGATGGCGAAGAATCCGTACATGAAGGTCTTCGTCGCGGCCGGTTATTACGACATGGCGACGCCGTTCTACGCCGCCGAATATACCGTCTCCGCCATGCACCTCGACCCGAGCCTGCGGCGGAACATAAACTTCGAATACTACGAGGCCGGGCACATGATGTACATCGAAAAGGCTTCGCTCAAGAAGCTCAAAGACGACGCCGTTGTCTTCATTGCCAATTCATTGAAGAAATAATGCATTCGCTCAAATTTTTGAGCGAACGCGGCAACCGTTTTTAGGCTCAAATGCCAGACAGTAAA
>JBBRUA010000103.1:0-9594 GCA_038248245.1 Pyrinomonadales bacterium
GGCCGAAAGCTTTGTCGGCACCGAGATCGGCAATTACCGTCTGCGTTCCGAGATCGGCCGCGGCGGGATGGGCATCGTTTTCGAGGCGAGACGTGAGGGTGCGGATTTCGATCAGACCGCCGCGCTAAAAATTCTCAAACGTGGAATGGATTCGGAGGCGATGCTACGCCGGTTTCGTCACGAACGCCAAATACTCGCCTCGCTCGAACACCCTAACATCGCTCGCCTGCTCGACGGCGGAATGAGTGCCGAGGGCTTGCCGTTTTTCGTCATGGAATACGTCAAGGGCGAACCGATCGACGTCTATTGCCGCAAACATGACCTCAGCACTAACGATCGCCTGCGACTTTTTTTGCAGGTTTGTGCGGCCGTGTCGTTTGCCCATTCGCGGCTCGTCATCCACCGCGATCTCAAACCGACGAACATCCTCGTCACTGACGACGGAACCGTCAAACTACTTGATTTCGGCATCGCAAAGATCATCTCACCCGATAATGATCTGGAAAACCAGACCGTCACAACGCTTGGAATGATGACGCCGGCGTACGCCTCGCCCGAGCAGATACGCGGTGAGATCGTCTCGACACCAAGCGATATTTACTCGCTCGGCCTCGTTCTATTCGAACTTTTGACCGGAGCACCGGCGTATCGTTTTCCGAATAATCGGCCAGACGCGATGGCCAAGGTCATCTGCGAAACCGAACCGCCAAAACCTTCGTCGGTCGTCGCCCCAAACGATCAATTTGGGAAAGACCTGACCGCCTCGAACCGGCACGCAACCGAAACCAGCGGTCAGCGGACGCGCTCCCTTCGCGGCGATCTCGACACGATAATATTAAAAGCTCTTCGCAAAGAGACTTCGCGGCGTTACGCCTCGGTCGAACAGTTTGCTCTCGATATTCAGCGTCATCTTGACGGGTTGACGGTTATCGCCCGTCCCGATACCTTCGCCTATCGATTCGAGAAATTCGTCAAACGAAATCGTGTTTCTGTCGTCGCCGGTTCGATCGTGTTGCTGAGTTTGATCGGCGGGATCGCGGCGACAACGTGGCAATCGGTTCGGGCCGAGCGTCAGCGTCAAATCTCAGAGCAACGCTTCACACAAGTACGCGAATTGGCGAACAACATCGTGTTCAAGTACTACGACGAGGCCGAAAAACTACCCAATTCAACCAAGCTCCGCGAAATGCTCGTTACCGATTCGCTCAATTATTTTGACAGTCTCGCCCAAGACACGAATGCCGACGACACCCTTAAAAGCGAACTCGCTCTCGCCTACATTCGCATTGGAAAGGTTATGGGCCGCGCATATTTTGCCAACCTCGGCAACGTCGCCGGTGCGATCCAAAATTATAAAAAAGGCATCGGCTTACTCGAACCGCTCGCCGCAAAGTCGCTTGACGCAAAGCTGAAGCTCGACCTCATCAATGCGTACTACGAAATGGCGAACGCACTCCGACGTCAGGGAAGCGTTGCCGAATCTGACGAAATCCTTAGCAAAGCGATCGGCTACAACGAGCAACTCGTCCGCTCCGAACCTGATAACAATGCAGCGTCATTGCGGTTGACGACGCTATATCTGTTACTCGGCGATTCGCTGCCCGTCGGTAACGGCCCGACTGAAAATATAGCGGCGTACAAGCGTTCACTGGAGATCTGCAATAACATTCTAAAACGAGACCCGAACCACGTCAGGACGAACAACATTTACGCCGCCTCCGCCGACCGGATCGCAACTAATCTAACGATCCTGGCTCGTGACGCTGACGACGATTCGGATACAGAACTCGCGAAACGACTCCATCGAGAGGCTCTCGAGATCGGCGAAAAGAATCTTGCCATATCGCAAAAAATTCTTGATCTTCAACCCGACGAGGTCCTGAATGTGGCTATTCTGAACGCCGCAAAATTTAATTTAGGAGCTTTGATGTTCGAAGTGGGCGATCATCAGAAGGCTTTAGAATATCAATCAGCCGCTGAACGCGTATTTCGAAATGACTTTGAAAATGACAATGGGAATCAGGAGACGAAACTTCTCCTGAGCAGCATTTTGGCGAACATCTCGGCAACGAAAATGCGTTTAGGTAACTTAGCCGCTGCGGCCGATTCTCATAACGAAGCTGTAAAATTGCTCGACGAACTTATCATCAGTGACAGCGCAAATTTCGATTACCGGCAAAAACGCTGGGAGGCAAAGTTCCTATTCGCGGACGAATTACTTTTAAAGGGTCATGTAGCTCGTGCGAAAGGTATTTACGAGAATGCGGCGGTCGAGATAGATTCAGCAGCTCGCGAGAAGGACACTTCGTATGGCGAATCGTTGAAGGCATTTTACCTGCGAAAAATCGGCGACTGCGACCTCGCACTTTTAAAAGAGTCAGCCGGATCTAAACAAAATGACCTGAAACAAAGTGCGATCAGAGGTTATCGGCAGGCAACAGAGATCTGGCGTGAGCATGGAGCCCAGTCTCTGCTAGGTATAAAGCAGCCAAACAAACTACTCGTCCTCGAACGAAAGATCGCCCGTCTTGACGGCTGACGGTACGTCGAAGCTCGGCCGTTTTAGCTCCTCGTTCAACTTACTGTCTATTATCTTGCCGTTTTCCTTGAGGTGTTCGACGACGAGCAGAGCCTGATGGATTCGAACGTCGATGTCTTTTGGCTGAGCGAGAAGATACAGCAGGGAACGTTGCTTTCCCTGAGTGAGCTCGTGAAATAATCGGTCGCCCTCTGTATCCTGCTTCAATACTTCCTCTAACTCCTCGGGCATCGGCAGACCGTATTTACTCTCGTCCTTTTCTAGCAGAACATCGACCGTGTCGCCCGCGACGATGCCGAGAGCATCACGCTTCTTTTTGTTGACGATAATGTAAAACATCTCGCCCCACGGCAGCAATGCACACTGAAATGACTCGCCGCCATTGATCGTGCACACGACCCGTTTGAACTTTCCCTCGAACCCGAACTTTGCAGTGATCGCCTTCGAAATTACGAGAAAATGCCAGCCGGAATCGACGGGTGATTTGGTCAGTTCGGTTTTAAACTTTTGACTTTTAACCATGGCTACATTTCACTACGTTTTTTATTTCACCACCTCTTTATTTCACCACAGAGGTCACAGAGAGCAAGCAGTGAAATTGCGTTATTATTTACAACTCTGTTTCTCACTGTGTCCTCTCTGCCCTCTGTGTTTAATTTCCGTCTCGGTTTGTTAGAATAGGAGTTGAAGTGGAAACCATGATCCAACCAATACTCGACAAAGCACTCGCCGGCGAACGCCTTACCTCCGAAGACGCGACCGACCTGCTCGAATCCAATGATTTTGTCCGCATCGGCCTCGCCGCCGATGAGATCCGGCAACGAAAAAATCCCGGCGATGTTGTCACGTACATCATCGACCGCAACATTAATTATACCAACGTCTGCAACGTAGTCTGCACCTTTTGCGCATTTTACCGCCGCCCCGGAAAGCCGGACACATACGTTCATTCGATCCCGGAGATCGAAAAGCGGATCGACGAAACTATCGCCCTCGGCGGCACCGGCGTGCTGATGCAAGGCGGGCTGCACCCAGACTTTAATATCGAGTGGTACGAAGATCTGCTCTCGACGCTCCACGCGAAATATCCGAAGTTTCAGCTTCACTGCTTTTCGCCGCCTGAGATCCACAACATCTCGCTCATTTCGAAACTCGATTACGTCACGATAATGCAGCGGCTAAAAGACGCCGGCCTAAACTCTATGCCCGGCGGCGGCGGCGAAATTCTGGATGACGAAGTCCGTGCACGGGTTTCGACCAAATGCAACACACAGCAGTGGCTCGACGTGATGCGTGCCGTTCACAAGGTTGGTCTCATCTCGACCGCGACCATGATGTTCGGCATCGGCGATAAAGTCGAGCACCGCGTTCGGCATTTGCAGCGACTGAGAGATGTCCAAGACGAATCGCTGGCTCAAAAAGCTGTCGATCCGAATTACGGCAAATTCACCGCCTTCATCCCGTGGACGTTCCAACGCGAGAACACCGCCCTCGGCCGCAAGATTACCGAGGAGCCAACCGGCATCGACTACCTCCAAATGGTCGCCGTCTCGCGCCTCTTCCTCGACAACGTCCAGCACATCCAGGCATCATGGCTCACCCAAGGCCTCAAGCTCGGCCAAACTAGCTTACGTTTCGGAGCCGACGACATGGGCTCCATCATGATCGAAGAAAACGTCGTCTCCGCCGCCGGCGCCGACAACGAAGCCAACGAACGCGACCTCCGATACCAAATAACTGAAGCCGGCTTCGTCCCGCAACAACGCGACATCCTCTACAACTACATCAACCGCGAAGGAATCGACGACCTCGACCAAAAGAAATCAATGCCCCTAAAACAACTAAGCGTGGCGTTCGCGGATTGATGATGCCCTATGCAATACGCAAGCAACGTTTTTAAGACTAGACTTGCTTAATGGAGCGTTGCGATCTTTATCTCGTTTTTGCTAGGTTACATAGCGGCGGTTTGGGTCACACATCTGGACGCGGATGGAACGGGCGGGAGCATTCTTGCAGTTCCGGCAATTCTTTCGGTAGCTACGGTGTCAGGTCTCGCATTTTTTATTGGTATATGTTTGCTAGGGACGAAATACGGCAAATACCTCGTTTTATCGGCCATCGTTATCCAACTTGCATTCTTTGTTTCAGCTGGATTTGTTAGATAGGAAACTCTTCCTCGCTCGAAATTTATCCTTAAAAACGCTCAAGATTTATGAAATCAGCAACGATTAAACACCTTGTCAACTTGTCAAGAACACTGTAAAATCACACTATGAAAAGCCTATCAGTCGGAGAACTCAAAGCGCAGTTTTCGGAAGTGTTGGAAATGGTTCGGCAGGGCGAGAGTATTGGGATACTTTACGGGAAAGATAGAAAGCTAGTTGCCGAGATCAACCCTCCAAAAAAAGAAGGGAAAAACAAAAAGCGAAAGATCGGCATCATGGACGGAAAAATAAAGATCGTTTTTGCGGACAACTTTAAGATGACCGATGAGGAGCTACTCGATCTTCGCGGATGAGATATTTGCTCGACACCCACACATTTCTTTGGGCCTACGGCGAATCGGATCGCCTTCCGAAGCGAGTCAAAGCATTGGTAGAGGACGCGTCGATCGATGTATATATCAGTGCGGTTTCTTTTTGGGAGATATCGATCAAGCTTCGTTCAAAACGGCTTGATGTCGGAGGCAAGACAGCTACCAACTTGATCGACGAAGCCAAAAAAATGGGTTTTCTTATAATCCATCTCGGTGCAGAGGAGGCGGCGTCTCAGCAGAATTTAACCGAGGACACGCACTTTGACCCGTTCGACCGGATGCTAATTTGGCAGGCTATACAGCGGGAAATGGTATTGGTTAGTAAGGATCCTAAGTTTGAGAAATTTAAGACGGACGGCCTGAGGCTGCTTTGGAAATGAGCGGGGAATTAGATGGTCGAGGTACGTCAGACTTTTTTCTCCGCCGCCCGACCCTGGATGGTGACAAAATCGTCGGGTGGGCAGCAGACGGATATGAGGCGTTTTCGGTCGGAGGCCATTTGCGGGTCTTCGTCGAACATTTTTAGGGTCGCGTTAAAGATGTCTGAGGCGTTTTTGTCGTTGGGTTCGTTTATTCGGTAGTACACCCATTTCCCGTCCCGCCTTTTATTTACTAGCGACGCACGGTTTAGGTACGACAAGTGCCGCGAGATCTTAGGATTGTTCGTCTCGAGCGTCTCCGCGAAAAAACATACGCAAACCTCGCCGCCTCTCATTAGATTCAGCAGTCGAAGCCGGGTTTTATCCGCGAGAGCCGCAAAGAATATCTCCACGTCAAATGGCTCTTGGTCCTTCATATCAAATAAGTATATCACAGTACATTTATGTCTTGACATAAATGTTATGCGCGGTTATTCTCTAATTCAATTATGCTATTGCGTAATTGTTTTTCGCAAAGGAATAAATGATATGAACGAGAATACGACAACAACCATCAACACGATCAAAGCACATTTCGCGCTGAATGTCCGCAATGTGGAAACGAGTCTCGAGTTTTACAAGAAAATGTTCGGCATTGAGCCAAGCAAGGTCCGCACCGGCTATGCAAAATTCGATGTGCAAAATCCTCCGCTCAATCTGACGCTGAACCAGATCCCGTTCGTGGGTGGCGGCACCTTATCGCATATGGGAATTCAGGTCGCCGCGACCGCAGACGTTCTGGCGATGCGCGAACAGTGGCATGAACGCGGGTTGCTGACCCGTGACGAGATGCAGACGAGCTGCTGCTACGCCGTTCAGGACAAAACTTGGGTAAACGATCCGGATGGCAACGAATGGGAAGTCTTCGTAGTGCTCGAAGACAACCTGCCCGAGGTCGAGTCAAAAGAAACAAGCAACGCCGCGTGCTGCGTTCCGACATTTGTCGGCATCGCCAAGCCTGCTGCGGCTTGCTGCTAAAACTAAAAGTGATGAATTTCTACATTGAAACCCTGACAGACGTCGAGTAAAGCGAATGATAAACGCTGATTTGCCACGCCGGCTCGTAGCTGAGTTTCTTGGAACGACATTTCTTTTGATGGCCGTTGTCGGTTCCGGCATCATGGCGGAGCGTCTGTCGGGCGGGACTGTTGCGATCGCCCTGCTCGCGAATACGCTCGCGACGGGTGCGGCCTTGGTCGCGTTGATATTCACGTTCGGTGCGGTGTCGGGAGCTCATTTCAATCCGGCAGTGTCCGCCGCGGCGGCGTTCAACAACGAGATAAGCTGGCTCGAAGCGGCGGCTCTTTCGCTGGCTCAGATTCTCGGTGCGGTACTCGGCGTCGGCATCGCGAACATGATGTTCGAACTTCCCGTTTTTATGGCTTCCACAAAGGTTCGCACCGGGTTCGCCCAGTGGCTCGGAGAGTTTATCGCGACCTTCGGATTGATCGCGGTGATCCACGGCAGTTCCCGCACTCAAAAGAGCGTCGTGATGCCGTTCGTCGTGGGCGGATACATCACCGCGGCCTATTGGTTCACGTCGTCAACGTCATTCGCGAACCCCGCAGTCACGCTAGCGCGTTCCCTTAGCGACACATTTGCCGGCATTCGCCCGGCTGATATCTCCGGTTTTATCGCCGCTCAGGCACTTGGTGCATTTACCGCCACGCGGGTCTTTCGCTGGCTCGTCCCAAAGGAGAAAATATGACCGAAAAGAAACGAGTACTGATACTGTGCACTGGCAATTCTGCACGAAGCCAGATGGCCGAGGGATTGCTTCGCCGTGACGGCGGCGAGAGATTTGAGGTTGAAAGTGCCGGTGTGAAACCGTCGCACGTCCGCCCGGAGGCGATCGAGGCAATGCGGGAGATCGACATCGATATTTCCTCGCACCGGTCGAAATCGGTCGACGAATTTACCGATCAACAGTTCGAATATATCATCACCGTCTGCGACAACGCCGAGGAGATCTGTCCGGTTTTTCCCGGCAACGCGGAGAGCATCCACTGGAGCTTCGACGATCCGGCAGCTGTCGAGGGAACCGATGAACAAAAGCTTGTCGTATTCCGCCGCGTCCGCGACGAGATCCGCGAACGTTTCTCAACCTTTATCACATAAAAAAGGCTGTCCGAAACAAAAGTTTCGGACAGCCCAAGTTTCCACATTGTTTCCCCTTATTTTAGAAATTCAACCTTAACGCGAACTGTATCTGACGGCTCGTTCCGAGTCCGACGGTTCGTCCAACAGTCGAGTTGATCACGCCGAACTGTCCGGCACTGTTCGCCGATACACCGGCATCCGGGGAAGAAAACGGAGTTCCCGGCTGCTGTGACGAGAGTGTTGACGTCAGTGTGTTCGGCAACGTTGCAGGCGGATTCGAGAAATTCGCCTTGTTGAAGAGGTTATAGATCTCCGAACGGAATTCCATATTGACACGCTCAGTAAGCATGAACTTCTTCTGGAAGGTCAGGTCGAACTGGTGGAACGTCGGTCCCTTCAACGCATTTCGCAAAAGATTGCCGTACGTTCCTGGAGCCGGGATCGAAAACGCCGCCGGATTCAGGAACTGCAACCCGTTAGCCCCGGTCAGGAATGGATTAACACCGGCGACCAGATTTGGACGGCGGGTGTTTCGCGAAGCGTTTCCACCCGGCGTATTGATCACCGCGATGAAGCCTGAGTTGAATACCGTCGCACTTGACGCCGGCAGGGCAGAAACGACGAAACCGTTGGCTGCATTCGGAGCCGTTGCCGCAGTAGCCGTACCGAGACGGCAACCAGTCGGATCGTTACAGACAAAAACCGTGTCCGCACGAGCGATACGGATATCGAGCGGTGACCCGGAGCGGCCGTTATAGACGCCGCCGATCTGCCAATTGCCGAGTATCGTATTAGCGACGCCGCCAAAGTCAAACCTCTTACCTTTCCCGACGGGAAGTTCGTACAGAGCGGTTATGTTACCACTGTGGCGGATGTCGAAGGTGTTGTTACCAAATTCCTCAGCGAAGCTATACGGGTTTTGTGCCGTCTGAGCTTCGTTTGAACCCTGCGTGTTTCCGATGCTTTTTCCGAATTGATACTGGGCATTCAGCGTTAAACCATCCGTGAACCGGCGGTTAACCAAGATCTGCAAAGCGTTGTAACGGTCGCGGCCGCCGCTCGTCTTGTAATCGATTTCGCCGAACGGCTGCAAACGGCTGGTAGGATCGGCGACGTTCTGTCCGGTCACCGGATCGTAACGGAAGCCAAGAACATCGAACTCGCGGATCACGGTCGTTCCCGAGACATTGCCCGGACACGTTCCGTTCACCGGAGCAACGGAACATCGTGTAACAACGCCTACTCCCGCCGGCAGAGCAGATCCGTTAAGGATCACAGAATTCCCCGGCAGAATACGGTTGGTGATACTGCGAAGGAAAAGATTTCGTCCCTGCGAACCGACGTATGCTACGGTAAGCACTGTCTTGCCCGGCAGTTCGTGCTGTACCGAGATACCATATTGCGTGACGCGTTCCGGAACTCTGTAACCGTTGGTGTCATACGCACGCGGTGTAAACGCACCCGGCAGAGCGTTCGGTGCTGGATTCTGCAAGGTCGCAGCCGTACCCGTCGTTAGACCACCGGCAAACCCTTGACTGAGGCGAACGACATTACTTTCGATCGGCTGGATCAGATCTTCATACTGTCCGGGGCCGAAATAAAGGCCTCCGCCTAGCCGGATAACGGTCTTATTCTTTAAGAATTCAGGTGACCAGGTCAAACCCAGTCTCGGCCCGAAATTACTCTTTGACGATATATAATACGGAGTATCAGGCGACACCAGGCCTCCGACTACCGGATTAAAAACAACCGCACGATCGTCTTTTTCTCTGTTTACCGAATAGAATTCATAACGTAGGCCGTAATTGATCACCACATTCGGCTTGATACGCCACTCGTCCTGGCCGTAACCGATAGCGTAGTATTGTCCGCCCTCGCTGAGGCCTGAAAGTGGACGGCGAATAGTTGTGATCGGATTCGTAACGACCCTGAAGTCTCCCGGAGCGGAAAGGTCACCGATGAAGGCCCCGGTCAGATTCTGGTTAAGAACGAAATCGCGA